>JAPLMM010000252.1 GCA_026387035.1 Planctomycetota bacterium | reverse complement strand
GAGTTCTTCGACGGCGACGGCATCGGGGCGAAACTCGGCCACCACGGCCGCGAGGCCCGTGCGGATTTCCGCGAGGCGGGCCGCGAGGGCGTCCTTGGGGCTCGTGCGGACGACGCCGGCCTCCAGGAGGCGCATCGCGCCCGGCGCGCCATCGAGGGTCTCGATGACGCCGTAGCCGGTCCGCTCCAGGCCGGGGTCTATGCCGAGAATTCTCATACGGCAACTCGGAACGCGGAACTCGGAACGCGGAACGAACGGCGCCGCACGCCGCTCCGCGGCTGACTCTCAGTCGTCAGTAACCCAGTCCTGTGAGTCGGGATGGGCAGGTTTTTGGCTCTGCCCCCAGGGCTCGTCGGCGTCTGTGCGAACCTCAAACCCGCTAGGCAGCGTGGCCGAAGATGCGGCGGCGGCGTCCTTTACTGAAACATCCGAAAGTGATATCCAGTCGCGAATCTTGTCTGCCTGCGCGTAGTCATGGCCCTTGCGTTGCTGCTCGCGCTCTTTCAGGAGCTGCCTGACCAACTTGCCGAGAGCCTCCGTGTCCTCTGTAGACTCTTGCTTTCGCTCGAACCTCAGACCGAGGACTTCCCCGGCTAGTGTGCTGAACGTGTCGTGTATGTCTTTCAACTCCTGCAATATGATGGTGCCACCATGAGCCCGCACCATCATCGGGTTCACATGGCGTGCGAAGTCGAAAATTGCCGCGAGAGCGCCTGGCGTGTCAAAGTCGTTATCCATCGCAGCACGGACGCGGCTCTTAGCCTGTTCAATCGCATTTCGTGTCGCCTCGCTAGTTGGCTGTGTGACGAGGTCCAGCAGTATTTTGTCTTCTTCCAACTTGCTGCTCTGCAACTGCTCCTTCTGGCCCTCGATGATAGCCAGTTGCTTCTCGACGTTTGCAAAGGTAAGCGCCAGCCGCTCGTAGCCCGCCCGGGCCGCCTCGAGCGCTTCTTCCGAGAAGTCCGTCGGGCTGCGGTAATGGCTCTGGAGGATGAAGAGGCGGATGACCATGGGCGGCCACTTCTCGAAGGCGTCGCGCAAGGTGAGGAAGTTGCCGAGCGACTTGCCCATCTTCTGCCCGCCGACGGTCACCATGTTGTTGTGGAGCCAGTAGGTACTTCTGGCCCATGACGGTGCACTCGATGTGCCAGCCGGGGTAGCCCATGCCCCAGGGGCTCGGCCACTGCAGGATGTGTCCCGGCTCGGCCCGTTTCCAGAGGGCGAAGTCGGCGGGGTGACGTTTCTCGGCGTTTACCTCGACGCGGGCGCCGGCCTGCATTTCTTCAACGCTCCGGCCGGAGAGGCGGCCGTACTTCGGCCAACTCGCGACGTCGAAATACACGCTCCCGTTCGCCTCGTACGCATGGCCGCGCTCGATCAATTTCTTGACGTGCTCGATCTGCTCCAGGATGTGGCCGCTGGCGCGCGGGCTGATGTCCGGCCGAAGGACGTTCAGGGCGTCCATGTCCTCGAAGTATCGGCGGGTGAACTGTTCGGCGATCTGCATCGGGTGGACCTTCTTCGCCCGGGCCGCCTTCTCGACCTTGTCCTCGCCCGCGTCGGCGTCGTCCGTCAGGTGCCCCACGTCGGTGATGTTCTGGACGTAGGTCACGTCGTACCCCAGGTGCCGCAGGTACCGGACGATGCAATCGAAGGCGATGTAACTTTTGGCGTGGCCGAGGTGCGCGTCGCCATAGACGGTCGGCCCGCAGACGTACATGCCGACGTGAGGTGGTGAGAGGGGCTCGAACTTTTCGCGCCGGCGTGTGAGGGTGTTGGTCACGTGGAGGTTATTTTCGCGAATAGTCACATGTGCCTCCGAATGACGCGCCCGCCCCAGCCTTCGCCCTTTGGGCTACGGCGGGCAAGCAAGGCGGGCGGCTAAATGCGTTCGAGGACGACGACGGCCTGGGCGGCGACGGCCTGGCCGGCGCCGATCGGGCCGAGGCCTTCGAGCGTCCGGGCCTTGAGGCCCACGGCGTCGGGCTCCAGGCCGAGCAACTCGGCCAGCCGCCCGCGCATCTTCTCCTTCAGGTCGCCCAGCTTCGGCCGCTCCAAGAGGAGGTTCACGTCGGTGCTCGCTGGTCGCCAACCGGCCGCTTTCACCTTCGCGAGGGCGAGGGCGAGGATGCGGCCGGAGTCGGCGTCCTTCCAGACCGGGTCGGTGTCCGGAAACTGCTCGCCCAGGTCCCCGAGGCCTGCGGCTCCGAGGCAGGCGTCGGCAATCGCATGCAGGACCACGTCGCCGTCCGAGTGGGCCTCGGGGCCGCGGTCGTGTGGCACTTGGACGCCGGCGAGGACCAGCCGCCGCCCCAGCACCAGGCGGTGGACGTCGAAGCCCAGACCGACTCGACATGCGTGCGTCACAGGCGACGCTCCTTGGTGCGAGGCAGTTTATCGGCCACTGAGGGCGTTTGCAACGCCTAAAAAATAGTCCAATGTCCAAGGTCAACGGTGCAAAAGAAAGTCCAAAGTCTCCGGCGGGATGCGCCCGCCTTTGACTTTGGACTTTAGACTTTGGACTTTGGACGGCCTCTTATTTTCCCGTCAAGGCCTTGATGCGATCGCGCGCCTGGTTGACCTCGTCGGGGTTCCTGGATTTGAGGAGCACGGCGTTGTAGAGTTCGACGGCCTTGATGCGGTTCTTCAGGCGTTCCTCGTAGATCTTGGCGGCGTTGAAGCGGGCCGCGTACTGCGTCTCGGGGTCCCACTGCCAGCACCGCTCATAGCACTGGACCGCGCGGGCCGAGTCCTCGAAATACCAGCCGCCGTAAATCTCGCCCATCAGGAAGGCCGCGTCGTCGATCTTGTCGCTCTCGGGGTATTTCTCGATGATTGCCTGGAACTTGTCGAGCGCGTTCTTCAGGTAATCCTTCTTGGCCGGCGGGAAGGCCGGGTAATTCTTGTAGTCCATGCCTTCCTTGTAGAGTTGGTCGGCGGCGGGGATGCGGCGCAGGGGTTTCAGTTCCGGTCCGACGACCTCGGCGATCGTGAGGTACCGGGTTTTCGGCGTCGCCTCGAACGCTTTCAGTTCCTGCTCCACCCATTCAATCTTGTGCTGGGCGCCGCGCGCCAGGTAATAGTCTTTCAGGGCGAGGAGCGATCGGCCGTAGGCCTTCCGCAGGCGGGCCACTTCCTCCACCAGCCCCAGTTCCTGCATCCCCGTGAAGTTCGTTTCGGGCTCGGGCGCGATCTGGGCCTCGACGGCCTCGGCCTGGACCTCTTCGGGCTTCGGCGGCCTGGGGGGCGCGGCCGGGACTTCGGTGACTGCCGGGACGGGCGTCCCGACAAGTCGGGACTCCGGCGGCGTGGTCACGGTAATCGGTTCCGGCGCGGGCAAAGGCGCCGGTGCGGGCGCGGGGGCCGGCTTAGGTGCGGGCAAAGGCGCGGGTTCCGGCGCGGGCGCCGGTGCGGGTTCCGGCGCGGGCAAAGGCGCCGGCGCGGGCGCAGGTTCCGGCGCGGGCTCAGGCGCGGGCAAAGGCGCCGGCGCGGGCAAAGGCGCAGGTGCGGGCTCAGGCGCGGGCGCAGGTTCCGGCGCGGGCGCGGGTTCCGGGGGCGGCGTCGGCGGAATGGGCTCGGCCTTTGACGGCCGGTCCGGCCGGAGTTTCACCGGCGGGAGCGAGAACTCGTTGTCCCCCTGCTGGGAGATCGCCTCTCGCGTGATCCACAGTGCCAGGGCCGCAACGGCCAGCAAAACGATGAGCCGACGCATAGGTTAGTCCTCCGTCCGATGTGAGGCCGGTTCCAATGTCGGGCGCGCACCAACGCGCGTGTATCGTCCATTAGAAATGGCCATCCCCGGCCCGTCAAGGAAAAACCGCTTGGGGGCAGAAGCGCCAGAAGCGGGTGCGGCGTGCTCATCCCGGCGCGCGGGGGAGTAAACGGCGCCCGGCGTGTGTTCACGCCGGGCTAAATACCGGCGTGAGCGTCGCGCCGCGCGCCGTTCATTTAGCCCCCCGTGAATACACGGGGGGTGCCGTTGCCGCCTTCGGCCTCTGGAACCGCTTGAGGAACCGCCGGATCGCCCGTCGGCGGAAGCCGGCGTCGGCGAGGTGGTTCCAGAGGCTCCGGAGCATCGCCCGCCGGACCTTCTCCCGGCCGATCCGCTGGACCATCGGATGCGCGAGGGCCTTGCGGTAGGGAATCCAGGGGGGGTGCTTGCGCAAGAACCGCAGTTGGATCCGCGCCTGGATCCGCCGAAGGTCCTCCACACCGTACTGGTCGCTCACGACGTACCGCCGCCGGCCGACCACCTTCATCCCCGGCTGCGCGAGGACCCACTGCTCGAAGTCCGTGTCGGCGTAGGCGTAGATTTTGTTGGGGCTGATGAAGTCGATGCCGAGGTCGGCGGCGTAGTCGGCGATGCCGAGCATGTCCTCGGCCGTCTCGCCGGGGTTTCCGATGAGGAAGTTCCCGAGCGTCAGGATGCGGGTGTCGGCCAGGTGCCTGAAGGCCCGCCGACACATTTCGACGGTGTAGCCTTTGCGCATCGCCTTGAGCAATCGCGGCTGGTTGGACTCGACGCCGACCATGAACATGAAGAAGCCCGCCCGCTCCATTTTTTTGACGAGTTCGGCCGACTTGGCGAGCGCGTTGATGCGGATCTCGCAGGCGTACAGGTGCCGGACGTCGCGCTCAATGAGGAGGTCGCAGATCCGCTCCAGGCGCCCGAGGTCGGCAGCGAAGTTTGCGTCCACAAGATGCACGACGTCGGCGTCGGTGGCCTCGAGTTCGGCGACGACGTCCTCGGGGCTGCGGCCGATCCACGGCTGAAGGTCGCCGAAGATGTTCTCGCGCCATTTGCAGAACGCGCAGACCATCGGGCACCCGACGCTCGTGATGACGTTGTCGCCCTTGAGCGTCATCCACGGGTACTCGTATCGGCGGATGGAGCGGTCGAGGTGGTAATGCTCGGGATGGACGCCGACGCGGCGAGGGTTCTTGACGAGTTCGGCGTCGGACTGTTTCAGTTCCCTCTCCCCTGGTGGGAGAGGGTGAGGGTGAGGGGGGCCAAGCGGCCGCTCAAGGCTTTTCCCACCCTCACCCCTTCCCTCTCCCGTCAAGGGAGAGGGGGTTATGAAACAGCGGCTAAGCGTGGCGCGCGCGTCGGGGGGAAGGGCGGTCGGGCGCTTGCGGTACCAGAGACCCGCGACGCCTTCGGGGCTCCCGCGCTCGACCATTTCGCGCAGGGCGTCCTCGCCGTAGCCGACGCAGAGGATGTCCATTTCGGGGAAGTCGCGGACGATTTGGTCCGCCTCGCGCGTGGCATACAGGCCGCCCAGGACGAGCGTTACATCCTTCGGGAGGCTGCGGATGAGGGTGTCCGTAAACTCGTCGCGGCCCCACATGAGGCTCACCGCAATCATGTCCGGCCGGAACCGGCGGATGAGGTCCTCGAGCGGCTCCTGTTCGAGCCGCATGTCCACGAGCAAGAGGTCCTCGACGACGGGCCGCAGGCGCGTGGCGACGACCTCCAGGCCGATCGGGTTGATGATCGCCAGGCCCCCGTAGAGCCGTTCGCTCTTCTTGTCGGGGCTGTAGGGATAGATTAACAGCGGCCGCTTCCAGGTCATGGCGGGCATTATAGAGGTTCGCGGCCGGTCGGGCAACGGTCGGCGGAGCAGCGGATGGGTTCGCCGGCCCGCTTTTCGGTGCGGCGCGCGAGGTCAACCTGGTTCGCCGGCCCGCTTGCGGGCCGCGCCGTAGTCCCGGCGCGCCGGGACTATGGCGGGCGGGCTGCGACATTGTCTCTTCTTCGAGCCCCTACGGGGCGGGACGGCGTTCGTCATTCGGCATTGGCGTTTGATTCACCATTCGGATTTCCGCCGTCGCCCTACAGGCTATGGCGGACAAGTCGGGTTTCGTCATTTCTTCCCGTACTTCTCCTCCGGATCGAACACCTTGACGCCGTCCTCGGCCCAGGCGCCTTTCCGCAGGACCCAGGAGAAGCAGGAGCGGTAGCCGGTGTGGCAGGCGGCGCCGCCGATTTGCTCGACCTCGAGAAGCAGCACGTCCTTGTCGCAATCGGTGCGGATCTCTTTCACCTTTTGGACGTTGCCGCTCTCTTCGCCCTTGTGCCAGAGTTTCTTTCGGCTGCGCGACCAGTAGTGCGCTTCGCCAGTCTCGACAGTCCTGGCGAACGATTCGGGGTTCATCCACGCGACCATGAGGACCTCGCCGCTCGCCGCGTCCTGGGCAATGGCCGGGATGAGGCCGTCCGCCCCAAACTTCAGCATTTCCATTGGGTCGTTCATTTGTCTGCCTTTCGTGCGGTCTTTATTAACCGCAAAGGGCGCCAAGAGCGCAAAGAGAGTATAGCATTTGTTTTTTGGGAAATCTTCCCTTTGCGAACTTTGCGTTCTTTGCGGTTTCAACCAACTTCAATCAGGCGAATGGCGTCGGCGAAGCGTTTCGCGAGCGCTCGTTTCACGGGCTGCGACTCGGGGCGCTCCAGAGCCGGGTCGCGCTTAATCCACTCGAACGCCTCTTTCCGCGCGAGTCGCAGTAAATCGGTGTCGTCGATGAGGCTGCCGACGAGGAGGTCCGGCATCCCGTGCTGCCGCGTGCCGAAGAATTCGCCCGGCCCGCGCAATCGCAGGTCCTCCTCGGCGATGCGGAAGCCGTCGGTCGTCTCGGTCATCACCTGGATTCTTCGCTCGGCCTCCTCGGTCGTCGGCTCGGCCAGGAGGATGCAGGTGCTCTTGGCGGCGCCGCGTCCGATCCGCCCGCGCAACTGATGCAACTGGGCGAGGCCGAAACGCTCGGCATGCTCGACGATCATGACGGTAGCGTTCGGTACGTCCACGCCGACCTCGATGACCACGGTGGAGACGAGGACGTGGATTTGTCCTCGGCGGAAGCGGTTCATGACGGCATCCTTGTCGGCCGGTTTCATCCGCCCGTGCAGGAGGCCGACCTCGAACTCGGGGAAGACGTCCGTCGCGAGCTGTTCGGCCTCTTCGGTGGCGGCCTTGAGGTCCGACTTTTCGCTCTCCTCCACCAGGGGGCAGACGATGAACACCTGCCGCCCCGCGGCGAGGTCCTTTCGGGCGAAGTCATACGCCTTTCGCCGCTCGTCCGGGGCGACGGCCCACGTCTCGACGGGCGTCCGGCCGGGCGGCATCTGGTCGATGGTCGAAACGTCCAGGTCGCCGAAGACCGTCAGGGCGAGCGTCCGGGGGATGGGCGTCGCGGTCATGACGAGGTAATGGGGCTGGAGGTTCGGCACGTCCTCGGCCGTTTGCCACTTGGCCTCGGCCCGTTGGAGGACGCCGAACTTGTGCTGCTCGTCCACCACCACCAGGCCCAGGCGCGCGAACGCCACGTCCTGCTGAATCAGGGCGTGGGTGCCGACGATGATGTTCGATTCGCCTCGGCGGATGCGGCGAAGGACCTTGCGGCGTTCCTCGGCCGCGAGGCCGCCCACGAGGAGCGCCCACTTGACCCGGCTGCCGACGAGGTACTTCTCGACGTTCTGGTAATGCTGGGTGGCGAGGATTTCGGTGGGGGCCATGATGGCGGCCTGGTATCCGGCGGCGACGGTGGCGAGGGCGGCGTAGAGGGCGACGGCCGTCTTGCCGCACCCGACGTCGCCCTGAAGCAAGCGCGTCATCGGGCGGTCGCGCGCGAGGTCTTCGCGGATTTCGGCGATGGCCTTGTCCTGGGCCCGCGTGAAGGTGAAAGGAAACCGCGCGCGGATGCGGCCGTCGAGGCGGGCGTCCACGGCGACGGGTGGCGCGTCGTGGGACGCCTTGGCGCTTCGTCGGCGAAGGGCGACCGCAAGTTCCATGAAGAAGAACTCGCTGAAGACCAGTCGCCGCCGCGCCCGGCGGACCTCGTCCATGGACGCCGGCCGATGGATCATCCTGAGGGCGTCGGCCAGGTCCGCCAGGTCGAGGCGTCGGCGCATTTCCTCGGGCAGGGTTTCGCCGGCCAGGGGCAGGCCGACGCGCAGGGCCTCGTCCGTCAGGCGGACGAGGGACGGCTGCTGGAGACCCTCGGTGGTTGGATACTCGACGAGGATGCGGTCGCCCTCGACGGCCTCGCCCGGGGCGGCAAGGCGCTCGAACTTCGGGTGCTGCATCTGGAGGCGTCCGCGGTACTCGGCCACGCGGCCGTAGAAAAGATACTCGGCGTCGACCTGGACGGCCTTGGCGAGGAAGCGGGCGTGGAACCAGACGACGCGCATCTCGCCGCTTTCATCCGCGATGAGGGCTTCGAGGCGGTCGCCCCAGCGCGGGGCGCGCGTGTCAATGACGCGGGCGCGGACGGCCTGCTCGCGTCCGGCGACGACGCGGGCGATCGGCACCAAGTCGCCGCGGTCGATGTACTTGCGGGGAAAGAGGAGCAGCGCGTCGCCGATCGTCCGGATGCCGAGACGCTCCAGCAGCCGGGCCCGTTTCGGGCCCACGCCCTTGATATATCGGATGCTGTCGCTGAGTTTCGCCATGAAGGGTTCGGCCTCGGCGCTTGCCGCACGGTTAGCGACACTACACCGAGGCCCGCCCGGGGTCAAGCGCGGCGCGGCAGGGCAGGCAGGAGCAGGGCGGCTAAATGTCCACGCCGGTTTGCGGTTAGAGAAAACGTCAAGGCAGGACGAAGTCGCGTTCCTTGCGCTTGACGACCAGGACGGGGCAGGGGGCCTTGCGGACGACCTTCTCGGCGACGCTGCCGAACAGCACGTGCCGGAGGCCCGTCCGACCGTGCGTCGCGATGACCACGAGGTCGATCTCCTGATTGTGGGCGTAGCGGATGATCTCGACGAAGGGGCTTCCTTCGAGGAACGCCGTTCGCACCTGTGCGCCTTCGAGGTTCTTTTTGGCGAACGCTTCGAGGTTTTTTTTGCTCTCTTCGCGGATCTGGTCGAGAAAGGCTTCGCTCGGCCCTGTCATGTAGTAGTCCGACGTGCTCAAGAGGTCGGCCGGGATGTCCACGACGTGGATGCAGTGGATCTCGGCCTGGAACCGCTTGGCGAGTTCGACGGCGTAGCGAGCGGCCTGTTCGCTGTCTTCCGAGAAATCCGTCGGGACGAGCAGTTTCGCGAGTCGGATCATCGGCGGGCCTCCTGTTTGACCGGCCTTTCGTGCGTCTGTCCTTCGGTTCGTCATTATGCCCCGCGCCCCGGCCCAACGCAACGGGGTTCACGACGCGGGTTCGCGGGCCGGTCGGCGGTCGCGGGACCGGGCGGGCGGTTTCCGCTCGGGCCCTCGGCCGGGCGCGCCGAGGCATCGGGCCAGGGCCGGCACGAAGTAATCGCGCGAGACGGCCTGCCAACTCATTTTCTGCGCGAGTTCCCATCCACTTGCGAGAAGCCTCTCGAACGCTTCGCGGCCGATGGGCAGGCGCTCCGCCAACAGGCGGGCGAGGTTGGCGGCCACCTCGTGTTCGATGCGTTCGGCGTCCACGATTTGGGGGTCCTCGCCGGCCGGAGCCGCGTAATGAGCCAGCAGGACGTTCTCGGGCATCCGGTCGCCGGCGATGCGGGCCAGGAACTGGGCGCATCCGCAGGCGCGGCTGATGACGCAGATGCCGCCGAACGCCAGCGTTTCGAGTTGGGCGATGCCGAACGGTTCGTACGCGCTCTGGCCGAACTCCACGTCGCTGCCCTGACGAAGGTCCTGGAACGAGAGGTCCTCCGGGACGCGCTCGCCGCACGAGGCGCGGTCGAAGCCGAACTGGTTGACGAGGACGGCCCGTGTGGCCCTGGCCCGCCGGTTGTAGGCCTCGACGGCCTGGCCGAACGCCACCTCGCCCTTGACGAGGTCCGGCCAGCCGACGCGATGGTGGACCGGCCAGCCGTACGCCGATTCCATCTCGCGCACCAGGTCGCTCGTTCGCCGGCCGCCGTCCGTCGCCAGGACCACGAGCGCGGCCGTCCGGCCGGCGTCCGCCAGCCGATCGTCCAGGTGCTCGAAAACCGCGAGGTCCCGCTCCAGCGACTTGGACGGGACAGGCCGCGCGACGTGCGTGAAGAGGTAATCCGGACGAAATCCGAGGAGCGCCTCCAGATAATTTTTGAGTCGGCTGCGGCTCCGGAGGCGGTCGTCCAGGCCGATCGGCCGGACCGGAAGACCGTTGTAAACGATGTCGGTCGGCGTTTGGCGGAACTCCGGCGCCAGAAGCGCGAGTTCCTGGGCGACGGCGTCGCTGACGGCGAAGATGTGATGGGCGCGGTGGGCGCGGCTGACGAGGGCCTGTTTGAAGCCGCCGCCTTCGCGCAGGAGCGTTTCGTACGCGCGCTGGCCGCTCGCCGTCTGCATCGCCTCGTGGAAGACCAGGCGTTCGTCGGCCCGCTTCTCGATGAGGTCGCGGACGGGCGGCACCTCGTGGGCCCAATAGACGGTCCGGAGGTCCGGCATCCGGAGGCGTGCGGCCAGGAGGGCGGGGATCCCCATGAACTCGTGGCTGATGAGCAGGGCGCCGGCGGTCTTCGGGCCGAGGAGGGCCTCGGCCGCCTCGAGCGCGGGGCCCGCCAGGCGCACCCATTCCTCGTAACTCCAGTCGCGCTCGAACTGGTTGCTTTCCAGGCCGTAGGCCGCCCAGAGTTCCTGCTTGAGGCGGTTGACGGGTTCCCGAATCGCGTCGCGGACGTCGAAGAGGACGAGTTCGACGGGAGTGCGGCGCATGTCGAGCGGTCCGGCGATGACGCGCACGCCGTAAAACACCCGCACGCCGTACGCCGCCTCGATCCGCGCCAGGGCGCGCGCGACCTCGGGCGGGGCCTGCGTGCCGCCCGTCGCCGAGCCGCCCGTTTCATACAGGACGGCCTGGAGGCCCGGCAGGGCTTCGGCGAGGGGGAGTTCGGCGTTGCCGATGAGTATGGTTCGGTCGGCGGCCTCCTGATAGGCGCGGGCCGTGAGGAGTCCTTCGAGGACGGCTCCGATGCCGCCCATTTTTTCGCGGGCTTCGTGTGTGATGTGGATGAGGGTGGTCATGCTGATAACCCATCCCCGCGTGGCCGGCCCGGCGGCTTGGGGCCGCCCGGCGCCGCCCATCATCCATTATATCGGCGCGCGCGGGGTCCGAGTGAAAGACTTTGAGGATAGCCACGGGTGTGTCGCGGTTGCGAAAGGGAACCGGGGGCAAGCCAACCGGCCCGGCCGCCCTCGGCCGGGACTCGCGGATGGTCCTAGCGCTCCTGGAAGTAGCCCGCCGGGAACGTCTTGCCGAGCGTCCTGAGGGCCAGGAGGGCATTGGCGCGGACGAGATTGACGGGGTCGTCGAGGCGTTTTTCGAGGGCCGCCAGGACATTGTCATTGCGGCAGTTGGCCACGCTGAGCGCCTCGGCGGCGGTCGCGCGAAGGAGCCAGGACGGCGACTCGAGCGATTCGAGGACGGCGGCGACGGCCTCCGGCGTGCCGATCTTGCCGAGGGCCTCGACGGCGGCCTGCTCCGGCCGGCCGTACACGCGCCCGGCGCGGAGCGGCACTTCCGTGGCGGTGGCCGTCGTCCGCGCCATCTTGACGAGGGCGGGGACGGCATCGGGATACCTCGACTGGCCGAGGCCCCACGCGGCCAGAGACCGCACCAGCGCCGACGGGTCGTCGAGCATCAGGACGAGTTGCTTGCCGGCATAGGTGGTTCCGACCTGGCCGAGCGCGCGGGCCACCGTCGCGCGGACGATGGGTTCGGCGTCGTCGACGGCCAGCATCAGGGCCGCCTGGGCGCTGGGATGGCCGATCCGGCCGAGGGCGGAAGCGCCCGCGGCACGGAGGTGCTTGTCTTTCGATTGGAGGTTTTTGGCGATCCAGGCGACGTCTTCGCGGCCGGCCTGGGGACCGAACGCCAGGAGCGCCTCGACCCGCAGGTCGTCCGTCGCGGGGCCTTTCAGGAGGTAGTCGCGCAGGACGGGAGCGGCGGGCCGGCCGATCGCGCCCAGCGCCAGAAGGACCTCAGGCTTCTCGCCGGAGAGGCCGTGGAGTTTCTCGGCGAGCCGGTCGACGGGCGCCGAGGCGCCGAAATTGCCGGCGGCGCGGATGGCGTTGCGCCGGACGGCCTCGTCGAGGTCGTCCAGACTCGCGGCGACGACGTCCTTGAGCCGCGCGTCCGCCCGGAGCACGAGCGCCCGCATGACGGCCCGGCGCTGGAGGGTTCCGCTCCGGGCGATGGCGGGCAGGAGGCTGGGGCCGAGGCCCATGTCGTCGCGGACGCAGGCGGAGGCGGCCTTGGCGCGGATCTCCGCCCGTCCGGATTCAGCCAATCGGCCGACGGTCCGCAGCGCGCCGGCGTCGCCGATCCGCGCCAGAAGGTCGGTGGCGAGGGCGGCCTCGTCCTCCGTGCCGGCCAGATGCTCGCGGATTTTGTCTCGGCGGTCCGTGAGGATGCGGGCGAGGTCGGGCATGCCCTGCGGGTCGTGGAGTTGCTCAAGCGCCGCGAGGACGGCAGGCGGCACTTCCACGAGGGAGCCCTCGACGGCCAACGGCGCGAGGACGTCGGCATGGTTCTCGATGTAGGCCGTCTGGGCGATGCCGCGCACGAGCGGGTCGGGATGCGTCAAGGCCGGAAGCACGAGATAGGGGTCGCCGACGGCCGCCCAGGCGCCGAGCAGTTGGGCCGCCGAGGCGGCGAGGAGCGCGTCGTCCGAGGCCAGGATCTCCTGGGTCGCCTGAGGAGCCCCCTTGGCGCCGGGCCCTTCGGCCTCGAGAATCAGGAGCCGAGACGCCGGCGCGTATTGGCCGAACCGCTGGGCGGTCGGCCCGCAGCCGGCGGATGCCAGGGTCACCGCCAGGGCCGCCGATACGCCGAGAACGAGGAGGGAAGTTCGCTTGGTCATGCGCGCCTCCGATTGACCGAACGCTTGTACGGGCAGGCTCTTAGCAATCGCGGGGCACTATAGGTCCGCCGCCGGCGCGTTGCAAGCGAAATCAAGACCGCGAGGCCGGCCGCGCCGGCGGGGACGGGGGGCGCGCGGGTCGGCATCAGTGCATGTTGCCCTTGAACTCGTCGTACGGTGACTCGCCGGCGTCCGAGGCCTGTCTCTCCGCCTGGGCGGCCTCGGCGGCCGCGTCAGCGGCCTCCTCAGCGGCCCGTTCGGCGGCGGCGAGTTGGCGGCGCTTGCGGCCGGTGAGCCAGGCCAGCACCAAGCCGAGTTCGTAAAGGAGGATCAGCGGCACGGCCATTGCCGTCAGGCTCACGGGATCGACGGTCGGCGTGATCAGGGCGGCGATGATGACCATGATGAAGATGACCAGCCGCTGCTGCCTGACGAGCGTCGAGAGCGGCACGAGGCCGATGCGCTCGATAAACATGACGACCAGCGGCGTCTGGAAGGCCAGCCCGAACACCAGGGTCATCAGCGCGACGAAGTACAGGTATTCGTCGAGCATGAAACTGGGGTCAATAAGCGACGTGCCGTTGACCTTGATGCCGGCCGTCGGGTTCATGAGGGCCTGAAGCCCGATGGGCAGGATGTAGAAGTAGAAGAGCGACCCGCCGCCGAGGAACAGCAGAAAACTGGCCGGCCCGTAAGTGTAGATGTGCTTGCGCTCGTGCGGGTGCAGGCCGACGCCCACGAAGGCCCAGATCTGGTATATGACCCAGGGGCTGGCGACGATGACGCCCGTAATGAGGCACATCAGGATGATCATGATGTAGCCCGTCATCGGGCTGCGCAGGATCAGCCGCGATTGCGGCTGGGCGGGGGCGGAGGAGGGCGGGCCCGCAGTCGCGGAGGGTGTCCGCGCGGCCGGCGGCGAGGCGCCCGGCAGCGACGACTCGATGCGCGACAGCCGCGCCTCGATGGCTGCCAACCGGTCCTCAATGGCCGTGCCGGGCGGCGGGGCCGGTTCAGGGGGCGCCGGGCGCGCCGGCGACTCCTCTTTCGGCGGCGGGGCCGGCGGCTTCTGGCTCTTCTCGAGGTTCGTCAGGGCCTTGTAGTACGGCTTCAGGATCGTCGTCAGCAGTTCCTGGTAGAACACGCCGCACAGGACCGTTCCCACCAGGAGGCCCAGCAGGGCCAGGATGATCCTCCGGCGCAATTCTTCGAGGTGTTCGCCGAAGGTCATCTCCACGTCGGTTTTCATGGTCGGGCCAAGGTCTCACGAAGCGGCCGGCATCAGGCCGGCGTCCCGCTCGCCCTTCAGGAAGTTGCGGTAGTCGCCGAGTTCCATGAGGATTTCGCGGGCCTTTCGGGCGCGTTCCATGGTGATCCGGCCGCTGGAGATCAAGTCGTACAGGAGTTCGGGGTTGTCGGGGCGGTAGAGGCTGGCGAACTCCTTGTAGAACTCTTCGTGCGCCAGGCGGGTGGGGAGAACGGCGTGGAGGGCGTCGAAGAGGCGGTAATCGTGCGTCACGAGTTCGTCGTATCTCTCCTCGTACAGGTCGGTTCCGGGCAGGGGCGTCAGGATGGTGAACTGGGGGTAGATGATGCCCTTCCGCTCGCGGTACTTTTTGAGTTCCTGGAAATCCTCGTGGGTGAAGTCGGGGCTCACGATGAACGCGCCCCACATGTGGATGCCGAGGCGATTCAGGATCTCCATCGCCCGCTCGTTCTGTTCGACGGTGGCGCCTTTCGCAACGGCGTCGAGGCGCTGCTGCGTCGCCGCCTCGAATCCGATGAGGATCGTCTCCAGGCCGACCTCGCGGAACGCTTCAATCAGGTCCGGGTGCTTCGAGATGGTGTCCGTCCGCGCCTGCATGCCGATCGTTTTCTTCACGCCGCGCGACCGGATAAGTTCGACGATCTTCCAGGCGCGCTTCACGTTCGCCAGGAAGTTGTCGTCCACGAAACTGATGGCGGTCGGCTGGACGGCCTCCATCTCCGCCACCACGCGCTCGGCCGAACAGTACCGGCACGTCCGGTGATAAAATTTCCAGACGGAGCAGAAGTTGCAGTGGAAGGGACATCCCCGGCTCGTGGCGATGCAGGCGTGAGGCTGGTCGAAGAGGAAAAAGTACCGGCCGGCGTAGCGTTCGGCCAGGTGGCGCGCCGGCATCGGCAGGTCGTCGAGCGACGGCCGCAGACGACGCGGCGCATTCGTGACCCACTCGTTGTCCTCGCGGCGCCACGCCAGCCCGTCGACGGCCGCGAGGCCGTCCCGCGGACCGCCCGGGCCGATCCGATCCAGCGTCTCCAGGAGTTCGCGGAACGTTTCTTCGCCCTCGCCGATGACGATGGCGTCCGCGTACGGCTGCCGGAAATCTTCGGGCACCAGGCTGGCGTGGTGCCCTCCGGCCACGGTGAACACCCCAGGCAGCGCCTTCTTGGCCCGCGCGAGGAGGTCCTGGGCGTTGTACACTTCGGTCGTCAGGCAGGTGACGCCCACGAGGTCCGGCTGGAAATCCTCCAGCGCCGCGTCCAGCGCATCCTCCAGACGAATGTCCAGCAGGCGCACGTCGTGGTTCGGACACGCGACGGCGCCGATTGTCTCCAGGGCGAGCGGCTCCGGGAGCGCTGTCCGGCGAAAACCGATGTAGTCCGGCGGCGGCGGTTGAACCAACAGAATGCGCACGGTCGGCGTTCCTTCTGGCAGCCAAAGCCTCCCCGTCAGCAGCCCGTAATAGTACCGATTGGCCCCGATGCTGACAAGCCTGAATTTAGAAGGCGGACGGACGGGGCGGAGAAGGCGAGAGACGGGACGGCAGGCGGTCGGTCGGGTGTTTGGCCGACGGTCGCTACGCGTCCCGCAGAAACTCCGGGCGCCTCGGCGAGGCGGGTTCGTGGGCCACGCTGAAGAGCCGCGGCAGTTGCCACCACGGCGAGGCCGCCGACTCGCGGGTCTGGGCGAACTGGATCCCCACCTGGTATCGGTCCTCTTGACGCCGGCAGTGGACGACGCGGCCGGTGAGTTCGAGCGGCCGATGCCTGCCGTTCGGCGGCAGACGCAGCGTCACGTGCTCGTTCACTTTGAGCCGGACCGGGCTCTCCGCGCGCAGACCGTCGAGCGAGAAGTCCCGGAGTTCCATCCGGCACTGGGCGGAGCGTTTGGCAAGGCCGGAGGCCGCCAGATCGTCGCGCCACGCGGATACGTCGAGGCGGGTCGCAAAGCGGTCAAATCGCCTGCGCTCCCTCCCGGCGCTGCGGCGAGTGTTGCCTGATGGTGCGCCCATAGGACTGTATCCTGAATCTGCGCGGGCCCCCCGGGACGTCTCTGTGGGCTGTCCGCCTGTGTTCTATCGGCTCCGGGACGCCTGAACTTTACTCGCTCTAGGGGGATTATGGCGCACAAACGGCGAAAAGCAAACGCCTCCCCCGGATTTTCGGCGTGGGTACGGTTTTCCGCCAATGCCAGGGCACTTTCGGGGGCTGCTTGGATGCTAGGGGGGAGGGCCGCGGGCCGCCATGGCTTTGCCTTTCAGTTCGGGGTTCAAGTTCCGGACTGGCCGGGCACGCGCTGCGCCCCCGACCGTCCGTCCCCTTGCTGACGGCCCGTCGTTCTGAGGTAAGATTCTACTTTCTAAGAGCCGCGCTGCCGAGGCGCGGCTCCGGCGTCCTATCCGATTCCTTCGCGGACCGGCCAGGGCTCGTCGAACGCGATGCCGACGGCATAGCGGTCGCCTTCCTCCACGCATCGGACGACCTGGCCGCGCGTGTCGCGCCCCTTGCGAGGTCCCATCGGCGGGAAGAACACCACCACCGATTCCTTTTCCTCGAGCGGGTCCGACGCCAGCGCGCCCAGCCCGCCCTGCGAAACATTCAGCACGTGCAGCGAAATCACGTGCCTCTGGTCTTCCAACGGCGTGCTCCGCCGGACCGCCGTCGCGGGGACTTCGACGGCCGAACGAGAGAACTGCCGCCGCTCCGGTCCGTCGCGCGATGCAGGACCCATGCCAGACTCCGAATCCTTGCGGGCCCAGCCAACACCCGCACGGAACTCGCTGCACTGCGAGGGGAAGTGTACCCTCACCCCGACGCTTTTAGTATAGCCCGGAAAATGGTAAATGCAAAATTTTTTTTTGTTCCGGGCGTTTTTTCTTCGGCGGGGGTCACGGAGCCGGGGTCCCCGGGCTCGCCTGGGCCTCGGAAAGGCGGTTCATGAGGCTTTGCTGGAGGGTTTCCAGGTCGTCCGCCTGCTGCCGGAGCCGACCGTGGAGGGCATCCGCCTCGGCCCCGCGGTCGTCGGCTTCCTGGGCCATCTGGTCGCGGAGCCCCGCCAGCCTCCGCCGCAGCCGTTGCCGGGCGATGGTCGCGGTCGCGTCCGTCCCGTCGGCGGCCTCCCGCAGGATCCCCTGGAGCGCCCGCACGGTCGTCTCGTCGTGGAGAAAAAGCGGGCAATCCGTCAGCGAGTCCCCCGCGAGCATCCGGTCCAGCGTCGCGGCCCGGTCCCGGAGGAGGACGGCCTCGGTCTCGGCCTTGGCCAGACGCCCGCGGGTGTCGTTGAGACCCTCCTGGAGGAGGCGGATGCGCCGGGCGGCGGAGGCGAGGCTCTGGCCGTTCGCCAGGGTCCCAGGATCCGACGGCGAGTCCGTGGCGGCGATGATACCGCGACCGTCGCCCGCGACGGCCGGCGCCGGGCCTCCACGCCAGGCCGAGAAGACGCGGACGGCGGCGATGACGGCGACGCCGGCCAGGAGCGTGGCGGCGCACGCCCACGCGATGGAATGCTTCGGGCGAGACATGCTGGCGGTTCCCCTTGCTGCGGCAATCCGGGCGCGGGAGGGAATCGGCTGATCCGGGGCGATGCTCTCCACCAAGACGTATCGGCGCGCGCCGCTCGTCGGATTAGCGATTTCGGCCTCGCGCAAAGATTTTCTCGCACGATTCAGAGCAGTTGACGCCGACCGGCCACGCTCGTATACTCGCTCTTGTCGGATGCGTGCTCGGCCGGGCAAGATGTTGTGGTTGCCGGCCGCAGCGGCGGGGTCATTTCTCTAAGGAGAAACCCAATGGCCGACGCACCGCAGCAGCCGCGAAGCACAAGGCGTTTCACGGCCTGTGCCTGGCGGTGATCCAAGCGGCCCGTACACCAGGCGAGATCCGCCTGAGCGCAACAGCGCAGGGCCTCCAGTCGGAACCGGTGGCGATCATCACCGTCAGCCCCGCCGCCGAGCGATAGGGGTGCCACGAAAAGGGCGAAAATGGGAACGAGAACTTCGAGATCTTGGCTTCGGGAATCAACCTCAACAAGTTGGCGGTATAACATATGAACTTGAACCGACGGACGTTTCTCGGGACGGCCACAGCAGGGCTTGCAAACCTCCTGCGCCCCTCTTTTGCCGGGTTGCTCGCCGCTGAACCCGACAAACTCCTGGGCGACCTGTTCGATTCGCCCGATCCCGCTGTGATTCAGCTTGCGGAGGAAGTCTTCCGAAAATGTATCCTGGGAAAGATATTCCCGGCGGAAGAACCCTTGAAGCATAACTGGATAAGCCCAGGCGGAGGCTACCGGGGCCAGTGGATCTGGGACACGATGTTTGTGGTCGATCTGCTGAGCATTTTGCCGGGTAAAGAAAAGGTGATCCGGGATGTCTTCCAGAACTACTGGGATTTCCAGGTGCGCTGGAACAGGGAAATGCCCGATTATGCCCACGACATGATCCCCTGCATGATCGAGCCCGGCAGAACAAATTGGCTCAAATTCCCGGCGTATTCCCAGATTCCGATTCTCGCTTGGGGCGTGGAGCGGGTCTATCAGCGCCGAGGGGACAAGGAACTCGTCAAGCAGTGTCTCGAGCCGGTGGAGCGGTTCCACGAGTGGTACTGGCGCGAACGGGACGTTACGAACATCGGGCTAGTTGCCGTCGGGGCCTACAGCGGTGTAACCCAGCACGCGCGATGGGAAACGTTTGATCACGAATGCAATATGGACGGGCTGAAGATGACGCCTCATCCGACGCGCAAGGGCGAGAAGGAAGGAGCCTGGTACGGAGATATCTGCGTGACCGGAAACACATCCTACCTTATTCTGGCGGAGAGAAGCTTGATGCGGCTGGCGGAGATTATGGGCAACATGGAAATGGCCGCACGTCGCAAGGCCAGAATCGACAAGGCCGTCGAGGTTATGCGCAAGCACCTGTGGGACCAGGAAGCCGGCACTTTTCTCTCTGTCAACCGGGACACGCTGGAGAAGATTCCTGTGGCGACTATTGGAAGCTGGATTCCGCTGACGGCGGGTGTTCCAACCGAAGCCATGGCAAAACGGATGGCAGAAACCCTGCAGACACCGAACTGGAATACGCCGCTTCCCGTGCCAACCGTTGATCGAAAGGACAATCGCTGGAGATCCGACGGGTTCTGGCGCGGAGACGTCTGGCCCGCAACCAACTACCAGATCGCCAGCGGCCTGAAGGCTTACGGATACCAGGATCTCGCCGCAGCCATTGCTGACAAAACGGTTGACAACGCTATCAGGAACGGCATCAGCGAACGCTACGATTCAGCATCAGGAAAAAAGTTGGGGGTAGAATATCTCGGCATGACATGCACGATCATCACCATGATGCTCGACGGTCTCTGCCGGAAGCGCCAACTGAGCATCAAGAAGGCATAGAGAGCCGCAGCGGCGGCCTGGGTTGAATACTGCAACGGCGGTCCGGAAACGAAATGGGGCAAGATCCGGGCTGAGCGCGGACATCGGGAACCGTATGGAGTGAAGATCTGGTTCTTGGGGAACGAGCTCTACTTTTTTGGCAGAGGGGGCATGAAGGATGCTGCCAACTGCGCCCGCCAGACCAAGGTGTTCGCGGAGGCGGTGAAGAATGTGGATTCATCCGTCCGGTTGGTGGGCTGCACCTATTGGGGGGATTGGAACAAGCCGCTGCTTGAACAAGCCGAAAAACTGTTGAATTATTTTTCGTACCACGACTTTTAATCCCCTCAGGGGCGCCCGCCCAGGCGGGCGCCCCTGAGGGGTTAAAGGAAGGGGACGTGGGGTGCCGGGGTCCATCCCGGCGCGCCGGGACGCCCGTGGCTACCCGTCAGGCGCCCTCCCGAAGGGACCCCTTCCCGAAGGGACCTTGGGTCGGGGCTTCCGGGGCTGACAGAAAATCCAATCACACCCTGGGATTCGGCCCGCGCGGCAAGACGTTGCCGGCCGATGCCCTTTATGGTAGGAAGGACGGCCCGAACGGGGGCCGAAAAGGAGAGCATCCATGGGTCACCGGCCAACCCAAGCGCGTGCCGCACAAGGGGTGTCGGCGGGGCGTCTGAGGGGCTTCGCCCTGTTCCTGGCAGCCGCGGCCTTTCTGGGGCTGGCACTGGCGGCGCTGGCGGCGCCCGTGCCGAGCGGCGCGGCAGCCGCGCAGGCGGGGAAGTTCTTCTTCCATGACGGCGACTCGCCCATCGTCTTTCTGGGCGACAGCATCACCGAGCAGCGGATGTACACCACGTACATTGAAACCTACGTCCTGACGCGGTTCCCGAAGTGGACGGTGACGTTCCGGAACATCGGCTGGGGCGGCGACACCGTGTGGCTGAGTCGGCGCCGCGACTTCGAGGCGGGGGTACGGCGCGACATCCTGCCGCTCCACCCGAAAGCCATCACGATTGATTTCGGAATGAACGACGCGCGCGGCGGCAACTATGCGAAGTACATCAACTACTCCACGCAACTGGCCCACGGACTGAAGGAAACCGGTGTGCGGGTGGCCCTCCTCACGCCCAGCCCCGAGGAGCGCTACGAGGCCGGCCAACCCGCCGGCAGCGGTTACAACAACAAACTCGCCAAGTACTCGCGGGGGCTCCAAGGCGTCGCCGCCAAGGAGAGCGTCCTCTTCGTGGACCAGTTCAGCCCCTTCGTGCGCGTCATCGAGGACGGCCGCAAGGCCGGAGTGCTGGGGGCCGCGGGGAACCCGCGCCTCGTGCCGGACGGCGTCCACCCGAATTGGGCCGGCCACCTGGTCATGGCGGCTGCGATCCTGAAGGGCCTCGGGGCGCCGGCCCTCGTCAGCCACCTGGAGATTAACGCAGCCGCCGCGAAGGTCAAGGCGGCCCAGGGTTGCGCCGCGGAAATCCTCGACGGCGCCGGCGAAGGGGTGCTTGCGTTCCGGCGGGCCGACGACTGCCTTCCCTGGCCGATTCAGCTGGAGGCCGCGCTCGTGCTCAAGGTGCCGGGGTTCACGCCCCTGGCGGACCTCAGCCTGTACGACCTGAAAGTCACCGGCCTGAAGGCGGCCCAATACGACCTCGCGATTGACGATCAGAAGGTGGGAACGTTCACGAAGGAGGACCTGGCCCGCGGGGTCAACCTGACGCTTCAGGCGGGTCCCATCACGGCGCAGGGGGCCCAACTGCTGCGCGCGGTCGTGGAAAAGAATAACCTGTTCTTCGACCGGTGGCGGAGGACGCTGGTGCCCAATCTGCCGGCGTCTCTCAACGAGGCGGACATCCCGGCCGATGCCCGGGAAAAGTTGGCTCAGGCGGACCAGGCCATCGCCGAGAAGGAAAAGCAGATCAACGCCCTGCGCCTGCCGGCGCCCCACGTCTTCAAGTTGACGCCGGCGCTGTGAGGCCGGCTAGACCTTCAGCGTGTGGCCGGAGCCGTTGGCCGTCAGGACCAGGTGGTCTTCGAAGATTTTCCATCAGTGCATCATCCAACCCGACCTCGTGCAAACGGATGACGACGGCCTGGGTGAGCGCGCGCTGGCCTTCCTCCAGGGTGAAGACCTGGCTGACGCGGACGGAGGGTTCCTCGCGTCGGCGGTCCACCTGTCCGCGGATAAAGACGATGCTGTCCTTGCGGACGAGTTCCTGGTGTTTCTCGTAATCCTGGGGGAAGATGATGCAGGAGGTCTTGCCGGCGAGGTCCTCGAAGTCGAAGGCGGCCATTTTAGCGCCGGCGTTCCGCCCTTTTTTCGTGAACAGGGGCCTGACCGTGCCGATCATGCCGCCGAGGACCACCTCCGTGCCGTCGGAATACTGCGCGAGGTCCGCCGTCGAGGCCGTCGAGAAGTGCCGCAGCACCGGCTCGTGCTCGGCCAGGGGATGGCTCGACACGTAGAACCCCAGGACGTCCTTTTCGTATTTCAGGAGTTGGCCCTCCGGCCATTCGGGGATGTCGGGGAGGGCCTGTTCCTCGTGTCCCGGCGCGCCTGCCCCGTTGGGGCCGGGATCGGCCGCCAGTTGGCCGAAGAAGTTCATCTGGCCGCGTCGGCGGTCCTCCTGTGCGGCGGCGCCGGCCGCGAGGGCGCGGTCTGAGACGGCGGCCAGTTGGCTTCGCCGCGCGCCGGTCGAATCGAACGCCCCGCATTTGACGAGGCTGTCCGCGACCGCGCGGTTGACGGCCGAGGGGTCCACGTGCTCCGCGAAGTGAAAGAGGGAGCGGAATCGTCCGACCTGGCGCCGGGCAACCTCGATGGCCTCGACGGCGCGCTCGCCGATGCCCTTGACGGCCGCCAGGCCGAACCGGAGCCGATCGCCCACGACCGTGAAGTCGGCGCCCGATTCGTTGATGTCGGGGGGGGCGACCTCGATGCCCATGCGTCGGCATTCGTCGATGTATTCGGCGACCTTGTCGGTATCGGCCATTTCGTAGGTCAGAAGGGCGGCCATGAACTCCACCGGATAGTGGACCTTCAGGTAGGCCGTCTGGTAGGCGATCTGGGCGTAGCGGGCGGAGTGGCTCTTATTGAACCCGTAGCCGCCGAAGTGCGTGATGAGTTGCCAGATTTCCTCGGCGACGCCGGGGCGGAGGCGATGCTTTCGGGCGCCGGCGAGGAAGGCGTCGCGTTCGGCCTCGATGACGTCGCGGTCCTTCTTGGAGATGGCCTTGATGAGTTTGTACGCCCGCTCCAGGGGGATGCCGCCCAGGCGGTTCGCCATCCGCATCACCTGTTCCTGGTAGGCCATGATGCCGTACGTCTCTCCCAGGACCTCCTTCAGCACCGGATGCGGGTAATCGTAGGTCACGCGGCCGTGCTTGCGCTCCAGGTACGAATCGATCATGATCATCGGGCCGGGGCGGTAGAGGGCGTTGGCCGCGATCAGGTCCTCCAGTTTGTCCGGCCGGATCTTCTGCAGGAGGTCCCGCATGCCGGCGGATTCGAACTGGAAGATGCCCTTCGTCTCGCCGCGCTGGAACAGGCCGAACACCTCCGCGTCCTCCAGGCCGATGCGTTCGAGGTCCACCTCGACGCCGCGATGCTCGCGCACGAGGTCCGCGGCCCGCTGGATGGTCGAGAGGGTCCTGAGGCCCAGGAAGTCCATCTTCAGGAGGCCCGCGCGTCCGACGGCGTGCATCTCCCACTGGGTGGTGACGTCGTCGCCGACCCGGCAGAGGGGGACGTAGCCGACGAGCGGGGCGTCGGCGATCACCACGCCCGCCGCGTGCACCGACGCGTGGCGCGCCAGACCCTCCAGACGCCGCGCAATGTCCATCAGGTCGCGGACCTTCGCGTCCGATTCGACGAGGCGCGCCAGGTCCGGCTCTTGCACCAGCGCCCGCTCGAGTGTCATGTGAAGTTGGGCGGGGATGAGTTTGGCGATGCGGTCGACTTCCACGAGGGGCATGTCGAGGACGCGGCCGACGTCGCGCACCGCCGCCCGCGCCGCCATCGTCCCGAACGTGATGATCTGCGCGACGTTCTCCTGGCCGTACTTTTCGTGCACGTAGCGGATGACTTCCTGCCGACCGTCCTGGCAGATGTCGATGTCCAGGTCGGGCATCTCGTTTCGGCTGGGGTCCATGAACCGCTCGAAGAGGAGGCCGTACCGGAGCGGGTCCACGCTCGACAGACCCAGCAGGTAGGCCACCAGGCACCCGACGCCGCTGCCGCGCGCGGCGCACGGTATGCCGCGGTCGTGCGCGTAGCGGACGAAGTCCCAGACAATGAGGAAATAACTGGAGAACCCCTTGGCCTGGATGATGGCGAGTTCGTGTTCGAGTTGGTCGCGGATGGTCTTCGTCGCCTTGCCGTAGCGCCGTTCGAGGCCTTCCTCGCAGAGGCGGCGGAGCATCGACTCGGGCGTTTCGCCCGCCGGGACCGGATACACGGGCGCGTGGTGCCGGCCGAACGGGAGCCCGAGGTTGCACCGGCCGGCGACCTCGACTGTGTTGGCGAGGGCCTCCGGCAGGTCCGGGAAGCGGGACTGCATCTCGTCGTGCGTCTTCAGGTGAAACTCCCGCTCCCGGTACCGCATCCGGTTCGCGTCCGAAAGGAGTTTTCCCGTGTTGATGCACAACAGGACGTCGTGGGCCCGGGTGTCGTCGACCGAAAGGTAATGCACGTCGTTCGTCGCGACCAGGGAGACGCCCATCTCGCGCGCCAGGCCGACGAGCATCGGCCGCGCGCGCCGTTCGTCCTCGATGGCATGGTCCTGGACCTCCAGGTAGAAATTTTCGGGCCCGAGGATTTCGCGGTATTGGGCGACGGCCCGGCGGGCGCCGTCCTCGTCGCCCGCCAGGAGACGCCGCGGAACCTCGCCATGGAGGCACGCCGACAGGCCGATGAGGCCCTCGGCATGTTCCGCCAGGACCTGCTTATCGATACGCGGCCGATAATAGAAACCGTCCAGGTAAGCGGTCGTCGCAAGGCGCAGCAGGTTGCGGTACCCGCGCTCGTCGGCGGCGAGCAGGACGAGGTGGTGACCGGCGTCCTGGCTTCCGGGCAGGGTTTCCCGGTCCTGCCGCCGGCCGGGCGCGACGTAGGCTTCGTAGCCGAGGATCGGCTTGATGCCGGCCGCGACCGCCGCCTGGTAGAACTCGATGGCGGCGAAGAGGTT
>JAPLMM010000251.1 GCA_026387035.1 Planctomycetota bacterium | reverse complement strand
GCCCGCCGGTAAAGCGACTCGACCGCTTCGTCCGACAGATCCGCGCGCGAGCGCTCGGCCAGCGATTCCAGCGACGCCGCCAGGTTCCGGTGCTGCTCGGCCCCTGCCCGGCAGGCCTCACATTCGCCCAGGTGGCGGCGCAGACGGTCCGCGTCTTCCCGCGATCCCGGCGCGCCTGCGCAGCATCCTGCGGAGGGACCCCGTTCCAACTCGTACCATTCATGTGCGCGAGGACAATCCATATAGACTCCCTGCCCTTCGCCTCACTTGCATCCGATGACCGCCACGCCCCGACGCGTTTTCGGACGTAACTTCGTACCGCCGACATGCGACCCGCAAGGGCCCCGAACCCCTCCGGCCCATCTGCGAAGTTATACGACTAAGGAGGCGTTTCGTCGGCCGATTCGTCCGTTTTTTTCGCACTTCCCCGCCGGTAGAATTTCCGCAGATAGTCCAAACCGTAGTCCATCCGGCTCCGGGCGGTGGATTCCGGGCAATCCACGATGGCCGCGATTTCCCGATAGGACAGGCCCTGGAGGGCCCGCAAAACCACGACCTCGCGGTACGGGACCGGCAATTCGAGGAGGGCCCGGCTCAGGCGCTCGAGTTCCTCCTGCCAGGCGACCTGGCGTTCGGCCACCGGCTCGGCGGATCCGAGGCGAGACTCCGCGAGGCCCTGGAAATCGTCCGGCACGACGGCCCGCTTTTTCTTCAGGAAGTCCGTCGCCAGGTTCCGCGCGATCGTGTAAAACCACGTGTTGAATCGTTTCGGGTAATCATACAGGTCGGACTTTTCGAGGATGCGCAGAAAGGTTTCCTGCGCGAGCGACTCCGCCTCGGCACGGTTCCCCACGAGGCGGTACACGTAACTGGTGATCGGTCCGCGGTAGCGGGCGAACAGGAGGTTGAACGCTTCTTCATCGCGGCGCTGCTGCACGCGGCGCATCAGGTCTTCGTCGCTGGCCGTCCGGTCCGCCATACGGGAGTGCCGCCCTTTACGCGCCGCCTCCTGGCCCGCCGCCGGGCGCCTCGCCCTCCGACTCCGGCACCAGGATGTGCAGGCGGATCAGCAGGCCGTGCCACAACTCCATGAATCGGAAACCGAAGGTAAACAGAACCGGCGTCAGAATCAACGTAAAGATGGTCGAGACAAGGAGGCCGCCGACGATGACGGCCCCGAGACCCTGGTAGAGTTCCGACCCGGGACCCGGCCTGAAGACCAGCGGCAACATGCCGAGGATGGTCGTCAGGGTGCTCATGAAGATGGGGCGGATGCGGCTCTCGACGCTCGCGACGACCGCCTCCACCATCGGCAACTTCTCGTTCCGCATGAAGTTCAGCGCCTGAGCCACGACGAGGATGGCGTTGTTGACGATGATGCCGATGAGGATGATGAAGCCCAGCATCGTCACCACGTCCAGAAGCGGCGGCGCCTGCCCGAGGAGCAGGTTCCAGCCCATCGCCACGAACAGCATCGCGTACCCGCCCACGACGGCCAGCGGCACGCTCAGGATAATCACGAGCGGATGGGAAAAACTTTCAAACAGGGCCGCCATCAGCAGGTACGTAATGATCATCGCCAGGATGAAACTCCACTCCAGGGCGCCCCACATCCGCGCCAGGTCCCTGGCGGTGCCGCGCAACTCCACGACATAGGTATCCGGAATCGTGTGATTCTCCTCGAGGGGCTTAATGACGTCATTGCGAATATGATCCACGATGCCGCCGATGGGCACATCGGCCTGGACGTAACAATCGAGCCCGACGCTGCGCTGCTGCTCGGTGTGCTCGATGACGTTGAACCCTGCGGCGGGTTCCAGGGGCGCCACCTGGCCGAGGGCGACCACGCGTCCGACCGGCGTCCAGACGGGAATGTCCCCCAATCGGTCGATATGCTCGCGGAACCTGGGGTCGGCGCGAAGCATCAAATCGATCTCGCGCCCGTTCTCCTGCCGGAAATCGTCCACCTTGACCCCGTTGACAAGCGACGCCACGACATAGCCGATGTCGGTGGCCGTCATGCCGGCGTCGGCGGCGCGCTTGCGATCCACGACGGGCCGGAGTTCCCAGTTCCCCAGTTTGAAACTCGGGTTGATGAACTGAATCCCCTCCGTCTGCTCCAGCATCGGCTTCATGACGCCGGCGATGCGATAGAGTTCATCAATGTCGTCGCCGCGGATGGTGACGGTGACGCTTTGCCCGCCCGCGAATCCGCGACGCTGGAAGAGGCCTACCTGTTCCGCCATGACCTGAATGCCCGCGATGGGCTTCTGATAGTATTGGCCGTTCGCTTTCCACCACACGCCGCGATAGCGCGCCGGCATCATGGGCGGCGGCTGGTTGCCCATGGCGGCCGATATCGCCGAGGTCATCCCGCGGGCTTCGTTGCCGGTCGCGGCACGGGCGCCAAAGAACATTACGTCCGGCATGGTCACAATGAAGAACCGCCGGAGTTGCGGCAGCCGGCGGACACGGCGTTCGATCTCCTTGGCGATCTCCAGATTGTGGTCCACGCTGGCCCCCGCCTCGGTGATGACGTAGCCGAGAACAAAGTTCTGGTTCCCCAGCGGCAGGTAGGTGGTGGGGGTCTTGATGGCGAAAAAAACCATCAGGGCGCTAAAGACGCCGATGATCAGGGCCGCCACACCCAGGCGGCGCGTCATCGTGGCCAGCGTCCACCGCACCAGCCGGACGACGGCGTCCTTGAAGCCCCCGCCGAGCCATCCGAAAAGAAGGTACTTGCCCACCCAGCCGCCCCAGCCCAATGCCGCCACGTCGGCCGCCCTGGCGGTGCGCAGCACCCGGGCCGCCATCGTCGGAACCACCGTCACGGACACGATCAGGGAGAGCGTCACGCTGATGGAGATCGCGAGCGAAATGTCACGGAAGAGTTGTCCCGCCTCCTCCTTGATAAAGAACACCGGCAGGAACACCGCCACAGTCGTCAGCGTGGAGGCGAGGACCGCCAGCCACACTTCCTGGGCGCCGTCGAGGGCCGCCTGGACGGCGTTCTTGCCCATCTCGCGGTGCCGATAAATGTTCTCGAGGACCACGATGGAGTTATCAACCAACATACCGACGGCAAACGCCATGCCCGCGAGGCTGATGACGTTCAGGGTGCGGCCCATGAGCCACATAAAAATGAACGTCGCGATGAAACTGATGGGAATCGACACGCCGATCGTCAGGATCGACCATCCGCTGCGGAGGAAAAACACGAGGACGAGCGCGGCCAGAACGGCCGAAATCCAGACGTTTTCCTTCAGGAGATTGATGGCCTGGTCCACGTAGGCGGCCTCGTCGTACTCGACGCCCAACTTCATTTTCTGCCGGGCCAGAAGCCCCTTGTTCAGATCATCAACCGCCGCGTAAACATCCCGGATGATGCTCACGACGTTCTCGCCCGTTTTCTTCTGGACCGCCAGGACGATGCCGCTCTGGCCGTCGATGCGGACGTAGTTCTCCGCATCCTTGTAGGCATGGATGTCGGCTTTGACGAGGTCCGCCAGGCGCACGTCGGGCATATTCGGCCGGCGCAGGACGACGGCTTCAATGTCCTCGTTGGTGCGGAATTCGCCGACCGTACGGACGGGCCAGCGGTTCTTCTCCTCGTTGATGCGGCCGGCGGGGGTGTTGCGGTTCTCGCTCGCCAGAAGCGCCCCGAGTTCCATCGGCGTGACACGGTGCGACGCCAACTTGTAGGGATCGAAGGCGACCTCGACGCAGCGATCGCGGCCGCCGTAAATATCCACGCGGCTGACGCCGGAGATCCGCTTGAAGTACGGCTGGAGCACGTCCTCGGCGTACTGGCGGAGATCGCCCGCGGTCTTCCCTTCCCCCACGAGCGAGACGAACGCGATGGGATGGGCCATCCGTTCGCCGAAATAGATGACGGGCTTGTTGGCGTCCTTCGGAAGGTCGCGGACCAGGTTCAACTTGTTGTTGACGTCAACGCCGGACAGCGCCCGGTCCGTGCCCCAGTCGAACTCCAACTGGACGTCGGCCGCGTTCTCCCGGCTCGACGAGGTCATCTCGCGCACACCGTCCACGGCGTTGAGTTGCTCTTCTATCCGCTCGACGATCGCGCTTTCCATCTCCTGCGGCGCAGCACCCGGCCACACGACCGTCACGCCGACCACCGGCACCTCGACGGTGGGCGTCAACTGGCGCGGAATCTCGAACATCGCGATGATGCCGAAAAGCATCAGCAGAATAACGCCCACCACCACCGGCACCACATGGCGGACGCAGTAGGCGATAAAATTCATCGGTTTGCCCCCGACGCCCCCGACGCCTTCTCAGGAACGGCCGGCGCCTCCGCCTGCTCCTTCGGATACTCCTGCACGAGCGCGCCCGGCGACAAAAGGTAGGTGCCGCGCGTCACCACCCGCGTGCCGTCCTGCAACTTCTCGCTCTTCACCTCCATGAAACGGCCATAGCCCTGAACAATCTCCACCGGAATAGCCACAGCGTACCGGATCGGCGGCATCGGGACGGGCGGCGGCGCCTCGGCCGGTTTTCCCGAGGCGGCCTTGGCAGCCTCTTCCATCATCTTTTTTACTTCCGGCGGCGGCACATCCGTCACGGTGTACACATAATCCTGTCCCGTCTGACGGATCACCGCGGCCTTCGGCACCAAAAGGGCCGCGTGCTCCTTCCCCACCGGCAGCCACGCCCGACCGAACAGCCCCGCGGCAATGGCGGGCCTGCCGTCCTCAATCGGATTCGCAATGTCCACCCGCACCGGGATCGTGTGCGTCCCCGCCGCGGAGGCCGGAACGATCTGCGACACCTTCCCTACGAACTCGCGGTCCGTGAGACTCTCGAACCCAACCGGCGTCGACGCCCCTTTCTCCAGATCGCCGGCGTATCGCTCCGGCACGTCCAGCAGCAACCGCACGACCGACAAATCCACGATCTCGACCACGGGGTCGCCCTGCCTCCGCCACTCGCCCGCCTCGCAGTGTTTCTTCACGACGAAGCCGTCGTAGGGCATGGTGATGGTCATCTTCTCCAGCGTGTCCCGCAGTTGCCCGACCGTCGCTTCCTGGGCGGCCGCCCGCCCCCGCGCCTGTTCCACGTCCTCCGCCCGGTACCCGCTCTTGACGAGATCCAGATTCGCCTGGGCCTCGGCGAGCGATTCCTTGGCCTGCCGATAGGAGGCCTCGACCGTCTCCATCTCGGCGGCCGTGCTCGCCCCCTCGGCCAGGAGCCGTTTCGTCCGCGCGTATTCCAGTTCCCACTTTTCCAGGCCTGCCCGCGCCGCCGACGCCTGGGCCTCCGCCTTACGCACCTCTTCGGAACGGTAACCTTCCTCGAGTTTCTTCAGTTCCGCCCTGGCGGCGACCAGCTGTCCCTCGGCCTGCTTCAGCTCGAGTTCCACAGGCAACCGCCGCATCTGGCACACCGCCTGCCCCGCCCGGACGAAGTCGCCCTCGTCGGCGACCATCGCCTCGACGCGGCCGGCGGTCTCCGCGCTCACGGTGCTCCGGCGGATCGCCTCGGCCGTCCCAGGCAGTTCGACCGTCTGGCGAACGGTCCGCCGCTCGGCCGGCTCCAGGTACACCGCCGTCGGTCCGCCGACCTGGCCGTGCGCCGCGCCCGCCCAGGCGGCCGCCACCACCCCCGCCGCCAAAATGATTCGCGCCGCGCTCTTACGTTTCATATCCCGCTCCTGCTCGCCGTTTGCCGTTTCCACGTCCCCGCTCCCCTACGGGTCGCGGCTAAACATGTCGATGTGCGATTTTGCCGTTTCGTTCTTGGTCATTGTTGTTTGCCGTTTGCCGTCGTCTTTCAATCCGCAATCCGAAATCCGAAATCCGCAATCTTCTCCCCCCGTTTCGTTCCCCAAAGCCGATTGTTAACAACTGTAAAATACCTCCGCTCATCATACGCCCCCCGCCCCCTACCGTCAACAAGACGCCCGGCGCTGCGCCCTTCCCTCAAACCGCGATCCCTCTCGCGCCGTCGACACCCTCCGAGCCGCTCCCTTGACGCAGCGAGGCGCGACTGCCAGAATGCTTCACGCAGGAGAGGGTTGTGTGCGGCCGGTCCCGGCGACGATTGACCCTACTTGGCATGAGGGCGACAAGTGGACGCACCCGAAACCCACCGCTGCCAACCGGCCCCGCCCCCCCCAGCCGCCGCACGCTCCACGGCCATGGACCTCCTGCTCGTTCTCCTCCTCGCCGCGAGCGTCGTCCTCATCGCGGCTCACGGACCCAGCACGACCCACGCCTACGCCCAGGTCTATTCCATCGGATCCCTTCTCTCCATCACCGAAGGCGGCCACTGGCTTCTGCCCAGCAACCCGATGCGGGGCCTCTATCGCAAACCCCCGCTCTATCTTTGGCTGGCGGCCCCGGTTCCCAAGGTGACGGGCCTCTACAACGATTTCGTCTTCCGCCTGCCGACGATCGCCGCCTTCCTGGCCGCCGCCGTCATGGTCTACTTCATGGGCCGGCGATGGTTCGGTCCGAACGCCGGCCTCCTGGCCGCCGCTCTCTGGGTCATAATCATCCACATGGCCAAACTCTCGTATCTCGCCATGACAGACATGCTCTTCGCCGCCTGCATCATCGGCTCGATCCTGTGCGCCGACCGCTTGCTCTTTCATCGCTGCGCCGCGCCGTCGCGATGGAAATGGGCCGTCAGTTTCTGGGCGACCATGATCCTCGGGGCCCTCACGAAAGGTTGGGGCCTGGTGAACCCCGTCCTCGTCGGCGGGACCGTCGCCTTGGCTGCCGCGCTCGGCCCGGGCTGGCGACCGCTCCGAATGCTGCGCGGCCGGAGAAACCGTTTCGTCGTCGCCCTGGTGCTCGTCCTTCGCCGGTGGAAACGGGCCGCCAAGGCCCTTCACCTCGGGTGGGGAATCCTGGCCATGGTCTGTGTCCTCGGCCCCCTCATCCTGGCCATGGCCGTCGCCGGCGGCGAGGATTTCCGCTACGTCCTCTACAAGGAGTTCTGGCAGCGGCTTACCGGCGCGGGCGCCAAACCTCCCCGGCCGACCTCCGTTCCGGCCGCCGTCCAACTCTTCTATCATGCGTTTCCGGCCTCTTTCTTCGCCCTGGGGGCATTGTTCCTCGTGCATCCGCGGCGATGGTTCTCGCGCCGGGGACCCCTGTGGCTCTCCCTGTGCTGGATCTTGGCCGTCGTCGTCCCCTTCTCCTTCGCCCATGGCTTCCGGCCGGACTATCTGTTGCCGTGCTACGCCGCCGTGGCGCTTATGGGCGCCTGGGCCGTCCACTGCCTGGCGGACGCCGAGCCGCGGGGGAAGTTTCGCCTCTCGATGGTGAGGCACCTCTTTGCCGCCGCCCCCGTCATCGCCGGCGCGCTGCTTGTGGCGCTGCCCGTGCTCTATTTCCTGAGTCCGTACCTGGCCCATCCGGTCCTTGCGGTGCCGGAGACCGTCGCTCCGGCCACGCGATGGGTGCTGGCGGTGATCCCCGTCTTCGGAATCGTGGTGATCCTGCTGGCGGTGCGTGCGAGTCTCGGGTGGCACATTCGCCGGCTCGCCTGGCTGGCCGTCCTCGCCCTGCCGGGGGTGATGTTTATCAAGACGCACGTCCTCAGCGAGCAGGCCCGGACGCTGGACGGCGAAAAGATGATCGCCTTCGCCCGGGCCGCCCGACCCGTCGTCCGCGACGACGGGTTCGCCGTCTTCCGCATCGAACGTGCCTGCGTCCCACTCTATCTCGGACGCTTCGGCATGCGGGTCGAAAGTTCTCTCGACCTGGAAGAGGCGTTGAACGGTTCCGACGTCCGGTGGCTTCTCATCTCCGATCGCGGACTCGTGGAGGCGGGCGCCGCCCTGCCCAATGCCGACGGCGCCTATCGCCTCAAGTACGCGGGCGCCGGGTACGCCTTCGATCCCGAGCCCGACCGCTTCGGCGACGTCCGCGTCCGCAGCGACAACCCTATCCTTCTCCAGGACTTCGGACGCCTCTATCTCATCGAGGTCCGCCGTCCTGTCGCACTCCCCGCAACACCGGCCGGGCCCCAAGACGGCTGGCAAGAGTACGAGGAGATGAACGATGACGACGCGTGATCCCACGCGCGAAACCCGGACCGGCCGACACCGTTGGCTGGCCCCCCTCGGCTTGGCCGCTCTCTTGGGCGCCCTCTTCTTCTTCCGCCTGGGCGACGACCTGCCTTTCCGCACCCACGAGGCCCTCCTGGCCGTCAGCGCACGCAACATGGTTCTCGACCGGCCCGTGCAACTGGCGGACGGCTCGCGCCCCAGCCCTTACCTCGTCCCGAACTTCAACGACTCGCCGCGCCTCCGAAAAACGCCGCTCCCCTACTGGATGGCCGCCGGTGTCGCCCAACTGACCGGCCGGCTGGACGAATGGAGCGCGCGCTTGCCGAGCGCCCTGTCGGCCCTGGGCACGGTGCTCATCCTGACGGTCCTTCTCGGCCACTGGTGCGATCGGCGCACCGCTCTTTTCGGCGGCGCGATCCTCGCCACCTCGTTCGGGTTCCTCACGCTCGCGCGCACCGCCCTCGCCGACATGCCTTTGACGCTTTTCATCACGGCCTCGCTGGCCGCCCTCTGGATGGGCGTCGAGGCCAGTGACCGGCGCCGGTTCGCGTGGTTCACACTCGCCGGTGCCGCGGCCGGCCTCGCGGTCCTCGCCAAGGGGCCCGTTCCGCTCATCACCTTCCCGGCACCGTATCTCGTGGCCGTCGGATTCATCCTGGCGCGCCTCCGCCGCCCGCGCCGGCCCGAGGAATCTGGACGCGGCGAATGGGCCTGGACTTTGGGCGGCGTCGCCGTCGCGACGGTGGTCTTTCTTGCCATCGCCCTGCCCTGGCCCGTTTACGTCGCCTTTCGCGTGCCTCACGCGATGGCCATCTGGCACGCCGAATCCGTCGGCCGTGCCGCAGGCGAACTCGGACGCGAGGAACCGCCCTGGTTCTACTTCCTCCGACTCCCGATCCTTCTGGCGCCCTGGACCCTTTTCTTTTTCTGCGGCCTGGCGCTCGCGATCGGACGGGCACGCCGCACGCTCCAAGATCGCCCCTGGCTCTTCTTTGTCGGCGCCTGGCTTCTGGGGCCGCTCGCCGCGTTCAGCCTGGCGGCCGGAAAACAGGAACACTACATCCTGCCGGTCCTCCCGGCGGCCGCGGTTTACACGGCCCTGGCGATGCGGTATTTTCTGGCGCCGGCGCCGCCCCGGACGGCCTGGCCCGGCCGCGGACTTCTCATCGCCCACAGCGCCGTAGCCGTCCTCGCCGGTCTTCTCGGCCCGGCAGGTTATCTGCTCTTGCGCCTGGCCCCCGGGGGCCTTGCCGCCCTCGGCCTTCCGCCGCACCTCGCCACAGCCGCTGTCCTCGGCCCTGCGGCGATCCTGGGCATTCTGGGGATGGCGGGCGGGCTGGCGGCCCTCTTCCTCGGCGTGCGCCGCCGCCTGGTCGCCGGCCAGGTGGTTCTCTTCGTCACCTTCGCCGCCGCCTTCGTCTGGGCTTGGCCGACTCTCGTCGGCCCGATGGCTCGGCCCACGACGGCCGCGAACTTCGCACGCCATGTGCGCCAGGTCGTCCCGCCCGAGGCGCCCCTTTTCGCCTTCATCGAACCGAATCATACCGTGGTCTTCTATCTCGACCACCCCTTGCCGGTCCTCGCGAGCGCCAAGGAGGTCCGGGACAAGATTGACGAGGGCGACCCCTTTTTCCTCCTCTGCGACGAGAAACATCCCGGCGAGGTCAAGCAAATGCTCGGGAACGTCCACGGCTTGGCGCCGGTCCTCAGCGTCTCCAATCCCTACCGCTTGCACGAAACCTTCTGGCTGTTCCGCTGGCCGGAGAATACCCAGACCCCTGCATCCGAACCAGACGGGCTGGGTGCGCCATGAGGAGCCTGTATCCCGCCGGCATAGACCAGAGAAGGCGACTCGAATGAGCCCCTTTTCCGCGCTTCGCCGATTCGTCGCCGCCGTCTGGCAGGCCCTTCACGGCCGGCCCGTCAAGGCGACGCTGTTTGCCGCCTGCCTCGCCGGTTATCTGGCCGTGGACATCTGGGACGACGTCGCCCCGGTCGGCACCCACGACTGGATCGCCGACCAACTGAAGGCCCTCCATGTCGCCGATCCCGGCAATTTCCACTTCATCGTTTACGGCGACAACCGGGGCGACAATCCCCCCTTCGCCTCCATTCTGGACGCCATCGCCGCCGACCCGAGCATCGCCTTCGTCATCGGCAGCGGGGACCTGGTGAAAACGGAGGGAAAGGAAAACTTTCGCCAGTTCATCCAGCAGGTCCACAGCCGGCTGCGCGTCCCGTTCATACCGGCGCCCGGCAACCACGACCTTGAGGATGGCGGCTTCCTCTGGCCGAAGATCATGGGACCCCTCAACTACAGTTTCCGCGTCGGACCCCATGCCTTCATCGTCTTTGACGACAACACCGCCGACAGTCTCGGCGAGAGCCGGATGCAATGGCTCGAGCGCCAGTTGGCCGACACACAGGACTGCGACACACGCATCGTCGTCATGCACATACCGCTCTTCGACCGCGCCAACGACATCCTCGGCCACTGCATCCCCGAGGACTTGTCCCGCCGCCTCCTCGAGATTCTCCACAAGGGTCGCGTGACCTACATCTTCGCCTCGCACGTCCACGGCTACTTGAAAGGCGACTACGAGGGGATTCCCTACACCATCAGCGGCGGAGGCGGCGCTCGATTGGCAGGCAGCGACTCCGAGCGCCACTTCTTCCACTATCTCCGCGTGCACCTGCACCACGGCCGGGTGGACGTCGAGGTCCGGCCGGTGCCCTCGCCCTTATCCCAGCGTTGGTTCGGCCCTTACGGCTACAGCGCGTGGCTCATGGTCCGCGACCTGGCCACGTTCCAGGGCCTCGAAACGTCGCTGCTCATCGCGACGATCGTCCTGGGCCTCCTGCTCATCCGTCCGCTCCGGCGCCGATCCGGTCAGGATGCCGCGGCATGATCGGCGCACCCGTTGACGAAGCGCGCAGGGCAAGCCGGAGCAATCGCAGCGGGTGAGAATCGGCCCGGGCCGTCAGAACGAAATCGTCAGGGCCGTGAAGAGGAAATCGCGCGGCTGGCGGTCCGGGAAAGACTGCCCCGGATACAGCCGGCCGTAGTGCACCGACAGCGACAGGTCCGACAGGATGCGCCATTCGCAGAACACGTCCACTTCCTGCCCGAGGTCGGAGGAGTCCTCGACGGCCGTCGGATCGCTGATCGGGCCGCCCGGGTCCGACTTGAAGAGGAAATAGTAGTTCAGGCCCACGTCCACCCGCCCCAGGGCCGCCTTCTTGTTGTAAGGCGTCACCCGGCCGCCCAGCCGCACAAATTGGATGTTCGTGAACCGCGCCCCCAGGGCCAGGCCGCTGTTGACGTACCCGAACCCCAGGAACGAGGTGTCCACCGTCCCGGCGCGGTTGCCCTGGAAAGCGTTCGTCGCGTTCAGGCGGTCGCCGTCGCCGCTCGCGTAGGCGTATTCGAGGCTCAGCGTCGGGTCCATCGGGTGCTTCAGGTAATGGTCCACCTCGGCGTCGAACGCGAAGCCGCGGACGCGTTCCTGATGGTCGTCGATTTGGCCGTTCGCGGCCCCCCGGCCGAACTCCCACACGCTCTCCAGTTCGTACTTGGTCCGCGGCGCCAGTTGCCCCCGGCCGCCGACGGCGTAATAGTGCGAATCGTACCGGTAATCCTGGGCGGCGTTCTCCGGACGCTCCTCGGACCAGTCGCGCTGGAGGACCCAATAGGCGTACGGCTCGTGGCGCGGAATGCCCTTGTAACGGACCTCGGCCCCGTAAAACGTTCGCCGAGAATGCGAGAAGCCCGGAATGCTGCGGTCAATGTTGTCCTGGCTCTCGATGTTTCGGCCGGCGAAGCCCGTGAACCCGATTTGCCCCGTGTCGACCGTGAAAAGCCCCGCATCGAGCACTTGGCCGAGCGCCAGCCCGCGCCCGAACTCGATGTACTGCCGGCCGCCGCGGGCCTGCATCTGGAACGGCCACTTGGCGCCCCAGTACTTTTCCGCCGCCCGGGTGACGTCGAGTTCGTAGTACCCGATCTCGAGGTTCATCCCTTCCAGGTCGTGCTGGCGGAACGCCCCCGCATCGCCGTCCGACCAATCCGTGTACGCCAGCCGGCCGCGGGCGAAGATCCGGTGGACGTCGTCCAGCGTGATCTGCGTCCACAGGCGGAGGTCCTGGACCGTCAGGCTCGCCTCTTCGTTGTTCGTGTCGTTGAAGTAGGTGTACGAGGGGATGTACATGCCGCCCCATTCGACGAGGGCGGGCTGTTTGGCCGGAACGGCCCCTTCGAGGCGCTGGCGGACCTCTTCTTCGAAAAAGTACGTCCGCTGGAACACCCGCTCGGACGGCTGAGGCGGCTGCTGGGCGCCGGCGACCGGCGCCAGAAGGGCCACGCACGCCGTTGCCGCCGCGGCCGCACGGCGTGGAGACGCGGCAATCATCGGACTTCGCTCCGACGGCGGGACAAGGATAAGGAAGCCGTAGTGTCCGGGGCCGGGGCGTCGTGTGTAGGAGAGGCCGGCGTCCTGGAGGAGCCGCTCGAACTCGTCCGCGTTTTCCTTGTAGATCACGAGATACCGCGGATGGCGGGGCTGCGTCGCGAGTTCGCGTACGAGGTCGGCGGCATCGCGGTCGGCCGGGCGCTCCTGAGGCCGCATCGTGGCGAACTCGAGCCGGCCGTCCAGATAGAACTCCAACCCGTATTTCGCCGGCCGATCGAGCACCAGGATACACGTGTCGGGAGTCGCGTTCTCCAGGACAGCCTCGGCTAGGGGTCGCTCGTCCCTGTCGGACGGCAGGTAGGCGATGACGCCCTTGCCCGCGATGGCGGCGAGGGCGGCGACAAAGAGGATGAGGCGTTTGTCCGGGCGCAGTTCGCGCGGCGTCAGCGCGGGAGTCATGATCCGGTCTTCTCGAGCGGGGGGACGGAGCGCCGCTCGCGGTAAATCAACATCAGGTTCCGCAGGTAGATGATGCTGCCGAGCGATTGGCCGAGGATGAAGATAGGGTCGGCGCGAACGATGGCGTAAACCAGAAGGCCCGTGCTGCCGACGAGGCTGAAGTACCAGAAGCCGAGCGGGATGATGCTTTTTCCGGCGCGCTCGGAGGTGATCCACTGGACGACGAAGCGAGCGGTGAAGGCGAGTTGGGCGACCAATCCGAAGGCGGCCCAGAAGTCAAGTTTTGTGACCAAATCCTGCCATATTGTCATCGTCGCGCTCCCATTCCGTGACGCGGTACCGGATCATGCGTCGCTGCATCCATCGGACGGCCAGACAATCGCGCAGGGCCCTGAACACACGGTTCCACACGCCGTACTTGGCGGTGCCGGCGGCGCGCGGCCGATGATGGACCGGCACCTCGACGACGCGCCAGCCCTCGAGTTTGACGAGCGTCGGCAGGAACCGGTGCATGCCGTTGAAGAGTTTGAGGCCGGTGATGCACTCCCGGCGCAGGACCTTCAGGCCGCAGGCCGAGTCGTGAATCTTCTCGCGGGTGAGCCGGTTGCGGACGCCGTTGGCGATCTTCGTCGAGACGCGCCGCAGCCAGGGATCATTCCGCCGGGCGCGCCAGCCTGTGGCCATGTCGCATTCGTCCGCTTCGAGCATCGCGAGCAATCGTGGGATCTCCGCGGGGTCGTTCTGTCGGTCGGCGTCGAGGGTCGCGACGAAGGTTCCGCGTGCAGCGCGGAGACCGGCGTCGAGGGCGGCCGTCTGGCCGGAGTTCTCTTCGAGACCCAGGACCCGCAGCGCGGGGACCTCGCGCATCAGCGACCGCAGAACCTCGGGCGAGCCGTCCGTGCTCCCGTCGTCCACAAGGATGATTTCGTACCGCTTCCCGAGGGGCGCGACGGCCTCGGTGATTTCGCGGACGAGGGGTTCGAGGTTGTCGGCCTCGTTGTAGGCCGGCGCGACGACCGAGAGGTGAATCGCGCCCGGGTCAGGACCGGCCATGGCGCTTTCCCTTTCGCCGGTACGGCGCGTACGTCGGGTCGGCGGCGCGGTAGGCCTCGTTAATGTCCATGACGCTTTCCAGCAGCGGCGGCGCGAAGCCGTGCTCCGCCGACGAGCGTAGGATCGCGCTCACATCCTTCGGCAAACACTTGCCCGAGAACCCGCGATTGTCGGGATAGACGAAGGTGTGGTCGCGGCTGATGCGCGGGTCGGCCAGCCAGACCTCCCGC
>JAPLMM010000250.1 GCA_026387035.1 Planctomycetota bacterium | reverse complement strand
GACATGGATGGAAAAAGTGCGAAATAGGGCACAAAAACCGGTAAAAACCGCCCCAAAAACGTGAAAAAAGTCGAAAAAGGCCCTAAATCCGCGCTAGCCCATCTTAACATTCGGGTCCCGTGCAGTGAAAAAACCGCCCGGACGCTAGCGCCAGGGCCGGTGGCTTGTAAAAAATAGCAAAAAAATACCCCCCAAAACTCGCGCCAAAAAGTTATCCACAATCCTCCTTCGCCCTGCGGGCTACGGAGGACAGGTCACCGCCCGTAAGTTGAACCTCGGCGATTGGGAACGTGATCCCGGCGCGGCGGGCCCGCCTTCGCCGATACGCTTCGGCGTGGCAAGCAAGAATGCCCGCCGCGCTATCCCCCCTCTCGGGGGCGCGAAGTTGACAAAGTAGCACTACGTTGGGGCGGTCAGGCGGTCCTGTGTCGCCAGCCGTTCCTGGGCGACGGCCAGAAGGACGTCGGCGCTGTCGCCGTCCGACGGAAACACGGCCACGCCAGCCCGCAATCGCAACCCGGCGTCGACCCTCGGGCCGAGCGCCGTCAACCGGTCCGCCAGCAAGCGATAGGCCGCGTTGGCCTCGCCATAGCCTTCATTCTCCCGGAGTCGGCGCGACCACGCCACGGCAAACAGGGCAGGCCCCGGTCGGCCGGCCTGGCGGCCCTTGGTGACCGAGGCCCCGATGGCGCGGCCGACCTGGGCCAGGCTCTCGGAAGAGGGCGGGGCGTCGCCCGCCGGCCTCGCCTCCAGGAGCACGACGGGCACTTCGGCCTCGCGTTCCCACGCCCAGTCGATGAGTTTCTCGACGCACTCCTCGAAGGCTTCCGGCGCGAGGAGCGCGGTCTCGGGGTCGCGCAGGACCTGGCCGGCATAGCACCGGCGGTGCAGGGCGGCGCGGTAGAGGCAGGCGACCGAATCGGCGAGCGGTGCGGCGGCGTCGAGGTCGTCGGCCGTGACGGCCAGGCCCTCCGCCTTGCCCGACAGGCACAGCGCGCCGAAAACCTCCGCCCGTTCGCGCAGAGGAAGAAGCAAAGTGGCCCCCTCGCCCTGGGCATCGGGACCTCTTGCGAGGAGCGCCCGGCCGGTGCGGAGGACCTCTTCGGCCCCGACGCGCTGCACCTGGAGCGCCTCCCAAGGGGGAGGGGGCCCGACCTGGAGCGCCTGGACGAGTTCCGAATCGACGATGGAAGACCGCTGGAGGAGGACGGTGGCCCGCGTCACGCCGAGGGCATCCAGAATAACATCCGTTCCCTCGGCCAGGATGTTTTCGGCGTCGCTCAGGGCCAGGCAGGCGATGCGGCCGGCGGCCTCGAGGAGGCGCCACTGGCCCGAAGGGTCGCGACGGGCGATTCTGCGGACATGCGCGATGCCTGCCGCGGGTCCTTTGCCTATGCGTTTCGTCGCCCCGGGCGCCCCCCTGTCAGATGGGGTCTTCGACTTGGGAGGTTCGGGCAATTTCGGATGGGGGCTTGGGCGGTCCAGCGCCGGCTCGGCTTGCCGGTCCGCCGGTGGGGGAGGCGGCGCGTCGATAGGCGGCTCGGGCCGATCGTCGGGCGGAGGGCCGCCCTCCGGGCCGGCCGACGGACTCTGCGGCGCCAGGACCTCGGTCAGGCGCGCCAGGTCGCCGGGAAGAACGAAATAGTCGGCCGCGCCGGCGTCCGCGAGCGCTCGGGCGGATGGCTCGTCCTCGCATTCGGCGACGAGGTAAACGGGCGTCCGGGGCTGCTCGCAGCGAAGCGAATGCAGGAGGTCGGCCGCCCGGTCGGCCACGTCGCGCAGATTCAAGAGGACGGCGTGCGGCGGGTCGCGCACGGCCGCCAGGAACGCCTCGGCGGCGGAGGAGTAGGTTCGCGTTTCGTGAACGGCGCGTTCGACGAGGGCGCGGCGGGAGGCATCCCGGCAGACGAAGATGACCGCCGGTGGCGGGCGGGTGGAAATCGGCGCGTCTCGGCCGGGGTTCACGTCGGATCCTCCTCGCCGAGCAGGAGGCGGAGTTCATCCTCCGTGAGATGTGTCGCGTCATCCTGGTCCGGCGCCGGCCGGGGTTTGGTTGTTGGCGATTCCGGCGCGGCCGTGGCAGGCGTTTCGGCTCCCGCCGGGGTGCGGGCCGGCCGGGCCAGGTAGGCCTCCACCGCGACGCCCCCCGTTGCCGGGCGCCGAGCGGACGCCGGCCGTATGGACAGGCTGTCGAGGAAAGCCGCGAGTCCCTTTTCGTCGGCCAGGACGAGGTCGGCGCCGACGAGTTCCGCCAGTTCGCCCTTGTACTCGAACCCCGACGAGTGGTAAGCGACGAGGAAGGCCTCGGGCCATTCTCGCCGGAGCAGGGGCAGCAGGCGGAAGTCGTCGCGGCCGAAGTAATCCACGCCCAGCAGGATGTAGCGGAAAGGATGCTCGGCGCGGGCGGCTTCGGCGAGGACCTCGTAGGGGTTGGCGGCCGTGGTGACGCGGGCGCCGGCGGCCCGGAGGCTCTGGTGGAGAATCTCCGCCAGGGCGGACCCGGGCTGCTTCAGCAGCAAGGAAGCAAGTGCAGTTGGTCGCACGTTCCGGAACCCCTCGCAGGCGCCGACGCCGATCTAGCCTTACTATGGCGACTTTGTGAGACGCAGTCAAGGCGGCTTTCACCGGCTCCGGAAGGGGTCAGGACGCGAAAATGGCTTGACAGGGCTCTCCGTTCGGCCTTATAAGAAGGAACCGACATAGGCGGGCGGACGCCGGGACGAGCGCCACCCATGGAAAAGGGGAACCCAGGAGCATCACCCGCAGCGGAAGGAGAGAGTCGTATGGCGATCAACGTCGGCATCAACGGGTTCGGTCGGATCGGTCGGCTTGTGTTCCGGGTGCTCTGGCAGCGCAAGAAGGGCCAGTTCATCGTGGTCGGCATCAACGACCTTTCGGATGCCAAGACCCTGGCGCACCTTCTGAAATACGACACGGTTTACGGTCGATTCCAGGGGACCGTCGAGGCCGCGGATGGGGCACTGGTGGTGGACGGGACGAAGATTCCGGTGACGGCCCAGAAGGACCCGGCGGCGCTTCCGTGGGGCCAGCACAAGACGGACGTGGTGTTCGAGTGCACGGGCGTTTTCTGCGACCGGGCGGGGTGTCAGAAGCACATCGCCGCCGGGGCGAAGAAGGTGATCCTTTCGGCCCCGCCGAAAGGCGAGATTGACGCCATCATCGTCATCGGCGTGAACGACGGCACGCTGAAACCCGAGCACAAGATCGTCTCCAACGCGTCCTGCACGACGAACTGCCTGGCGCCGGTGGCGAAGGTGTTGCACGAGTCTTTCGGCATCAAGCGCGGCCTGATGACGACTGTCCACGCCTACACGAACGACCAGCGGATTCTGGACCTCATTCACAAGGACCTGCACCGGGCGCGGGCGGCGGCGTTGAACATCATTCCGACGACGACCGGCGCGGCGGCGGCGGTGGGCAAAGTGATCCCCGCCCTCGCGGGGAAACTGAACGGCTACTCGCTGCGCGTGCCGGTGGCGGTCGGCAGCATCGTTGACCTGACGGCCGAACTGGAGAAGCCGGCCACCGTCGAAGCGATCAACGCGGCCATGAAGAAGGCCAGCCAGGGCCCGCTGAAAGGCATCCTGGTGTACACGGACGACCCGATCGTTTCGAGCGACACCATCGGCACCACGTGCTCCAGCCTGTTCGACTCGAACCAGACGATGATGGTCGATCCGACGTTCTGCAAGGTCACCTCGTGGTACGACAACGAGTGGGGCTTCTCGAACCGGATGGTGGATCTGGCCGCAAAGATTGCGGGGATGTAAACGCCACACACTCGGGAACCGGGGGCGGGCTGGCGCGGCTCGCCCCCGATTGCTCATACGGAAGGGGACCGGCCGTGGCCAAAAAACTGATCAATGCCTTGACGATGAAGGGCAAGCGCGTTCTGATGCGCGTCGATTTCAACGTGCCCCTCGACGAGAACGGCAACGTGACGGATGACCGGCGGATCCGGATGGCGCTGCCCTCGATCGTCTGCGCGGTGGACGCGGGGGCGAGGCTCATCCTGATGAGCCACCTGGGCCGGCCCAAGGGCGAGCGCCAGGACGCGATGAGCCTGAAGCCGGCGGCGGAGCGGTTGGGGCGGTTGCTCGAGCGCCCGGTGGCCCTTGCCCCCGACTGCATCGGTCCCGAGGTCGAGAAGATGGTCAAGAACCTGAAGCCGGGCCAAGTGCTTGTCCTGGAGAACCTGCGATTCCACAAAGGCGAGGAGAAGAACAATCCGGAGTTCGCCAAGGCGCTGCGGAATCTGGCGGACCTCTACGTGAACGACGCGTTCGGCACAGCGCACCGGAAGCACGCGAGCACCTACGGCGTGCCGAGCCTCATGCCCAAGGGCACCCGAGCCATCGGGTTCCTGATGGAGAAGGAACTGAAGTTTCTGGGTGAGGCGGTGGAGAGGCCCGAGCGGCCTTTCGTGGCCATTTTGGGCGGTGTGAAGGTGTCCGACAAGATCGCCGTCATTGAGAACCTCCTGGCGAAGGTTGACCGGCTCCTCGTCGGCGGGGCGATGGCGTACGTGTTCATGGTCGCCCGCGGCCAGGAGGTCGGCAAGAGCAAGGTCGAGCGCGTCAAGGAGGAGAAGGACGGCTCGAAGACCGACGTCATCGCCCTGGCGAAGAAACTCCTCGTGAAGATCGGGGCCTCCAAGGCCGAGGTGCTCTTCCCGGTGGACCACCTTGTGGCCAAGGAAGCGTCGGCCGACGCGGAGACCGACGTGCAGGGACCCGAGATCCAGAAAGGATGGATGGGCGTGGACATCGGGCCCGAGACGATTGAACTGTACCGCGAGCGGCTGGCGGATGCCAAGACGGTGATCTGGAACGGGCCCATGGGCATCTTCGAGATGGCGCCGTTTGCGGAGGGGAGCCGGGCGATTTGCGAGGCCCTGGCCCAGGTGGACGAACACGGCACGGCGATCGTGGGCGGCGGGGATACGGGCGCGGCCGTCGAGAAGTTCGGCCTAGTTGAGGAAATGACCCACATTTCGACGGGTGGCGGGGCGAGCCTGGAGTTCCTCGAAGGCAAGCCGTTCGCCACGATTGAGATCATCGACGACGCGTAATGAATAAAAAGGAGCGGGGCCTTGAGACGTCGGCTCGCGAAGTTGGGTCGTCCGGCCATCGCACCGAGCCTCCTGGCCTCGGATTTCGCCCGCCTGGCCGAGGAGATCGCGCGCGTCGAGGAGGCCGGGGCCGACCTGTTGCACGTGGACGTGATGGACGGTCATTTCGTGCCGAACCTGACGATCGGGCCGGTGGTTGTGGAGAAAGTGCGGGCTGTCACGGACCTGCTGCTCGACGTGCACCTGATGATTGCGGAGCCCGCGCGGTACCTCCAGGCGTTTGCCGAGGCGGGCGCCGATAACATCACCTTCCACGCCGAAGTCGTCGCCGAGCCGCAAGCGCTGGCCGACCGGATTCACGAACTCGGCTGCTCGGCGGGCATCACGATCAACCCCGACGGGCCGCAGGACCGCCTCCGGCTCGCCGTGCCGCACGTCGAAATGGTCCTGCTGATGACCATCTACGCGGGCTTCGGCGGGCAGGAGTTTATGCCCGAGGTCCTGCCGACGATCCGCGAGGTCCGCGGGTGGTTGGAGCCGAACCAGCGGCTGGAGGTGGACGGCGGCATCAATCCCGAGACCATCGGCGAGGCGGCAAAGGCGGGGGCCGACGTGTTCGTCGCTGGGACGGCCGTCTTCGGCGCGCCGGACCGCGACTACGCGCGGGCCATCGCCGACCTGCGAAGCGCCGCCGACGCGGGCGCACGGCCAGCGGGCCCCAGGGACGAGGCGTGAAATGGCCATCAAAGGCCGGGCTAAAAAGAAAGACATACCGGAAGGCCTTTGGCTGCGGTGCCCCGGCTGCGAGGAGATGGTCTATCGCAAGCGGGTCGAAGAGAATCTGCACGTCTGTCCGGAATGCCAGTACCATTTCAAGATCGGGGCGCGGCAGCGGATCGCGCTGCTGGCCGACGCCGACAGTTTCGAGGAGTACCTGCCCAACCTCGTGTCGCCCGATCCGCTTGGGTTTAAGGACCGCAAGACGTATGGGGAACGCTTGGCGGAGGCGCGGCGGGAGACGAACCTCTACGACGCCGCCATCGTCGGGCGGGCGTACATCAAGGGGCGGCCCGTGGTGCTCGGCGCGCTCGACCCGAATTTCATCATGGGATCGATGGGGTCGGTGGTCGGCGAGAAGATCGCGACGGCGGCCGAAAAGGCGACCGAACTGGCCGTCCCGCTCGTCATTTGCAGCGCCTCGGGCGGCGCCCGGATGCAGGAGAGTGTCCTGAGCCTGGCGCAGATGGCGAAGACGAGCGCAGCGGTGGGCCGGCTTGACCGGGCAGGGGGGCTGTACATCAGCGTGATGACGAACCCGACGACCGCCGGGGTCGCGGCCAGTTTCGCCTTCCTGGGCGACCTCATCATCGCCGAACCGGGCGCCATGATCGGTTTTACGGGACCTCGCGTCATTTACCAGACCATCCGGCAGGAACTCCCGGAGGGGTTTCAAACCGCGGAGTTCATGCTGGAACACGGCTTCGTGGACCGCATCACCCACCGCCGAGACCTCCGGAGCGAAATAGCCGCACTGATTGACTATTGCTGGATATAGCCGGCGGACCGGCCGCAGGCGGCCCCGGCGATCCACTTCGCAGACCCTTCGCAGGCGCGTGTTGTCCCCGTCGGGAGGACCGTGGTCCAGGAGGTCATCGGCGCGGGGCGAGAGGGGAAGAAAAAACCGTTCCAGGCCGAGATTTCTTCTTGGCGCGCCCGCCGACGATGTGCTATAATCCCTTGGCTTTATTAGCGATCATGTTCCTTATCCCGAAAACTCACAGGTTGGAGCAGGGCGGTGCTGAGGAAATTTTTCCAAAGGCTCCGTGGCGGCCAAGCGGCTGAATTGGTCGGCTATACGGCGCTGGGTGTAATCCGCCAGGGGAGCATGTCCACCGTTTTCAAGGGCCGGGACCGCAAGACCCGCCAGTTGGTTGCCATCAAGATTCATAAGCCCGGGGCCAGGAAAGCCGTCGAACGCCTGGAATCCCGGCACCGGGATTTTACGGAAGGTCAGATTGCCTGCGCCTTCGACCACCCCAACGTCATCAAGTGTCTGGATCATGGCAACCTGGCCGGAAACGACTATGTGGTTATGGAATACCTGGAAGGCGTGACGCTGGCCAGCCTGATGTCCGGCAAGAGTCGGAGGCTGAACGGCAAGCGGCTCTCGTACCTGCATCAGGCGGCGTCGGGGCTGGCCCATGTGCACGCTAAGCGCTTTGTACACCACGACTTCTGTGCGAAGAACCTGTTCGTCACGAATGATGATCGGGTCAAGTTGATTGATTTCGGCCTGGCGTTGCCCTTGCTGGATTTGCCCGTCGTGCGGAGTCGCGTAGGCACGGCGGAGATTCTGGCCCCTGAATTGCTTCGTTGCGAACCGTGCGATCACCGGATTGATATTTTTGCCTGGGGGGTCGTGGCATACGAGTTGTTCGCTGGACAGTGGCCTTTTGAGAGTCCCGAACACCACCAGGTTCTGAACAAGATCCTCAACGTCCACCCAGTGTCCCTGGACCGCCGGGCGCCCAATGTGCCCCAGGAAGTGGCCCACCTTGTAATGCGGTGCCTGGAGAAAGACCCTGGTCAACGGCCGAGCGGCATGAATATGGTTGTGGGGGTGCTTGAGCGGCACCTGAACACTTCTGCCTGACCTCCTGGAGGGTGTTGGAAGGGGTCGCTGCCGGCAGGTGGCCGGCGCGAGGCCGACCGGCCTTTCCGGACGCTGGCGGCTCTCCGAATCGTCCTTCAGACGTCCAGATTATCAGACCCAAGGGCCGATTTCTGCATTTCGGGCGCCCAGGTTGCCGAAAAGGGAGATAGAAGAGGCCGGAATGGTTCCAGGTGGCCCCTTGCCAAGGAGGCAAATTGCTGGACACCTGGAGAGCAAGACGCCGCCGGATTTCATTTGACAGGCCCCCTCGGGCGCTGTATTATACTGTTAGGGGCTGGACATAGGGTGGCGAGGTGACCCATGGCTAGGTTCCACCACGCCGAAATAGCCGATCTCGGGAGACAACTCGCTTTTTCCCCCGTCGCTGTCCGTCTAGAGCAGGTCAATCGGGCGGAGCGTCTGGCCTGTTTGGTGGAACCCGGCCGAACATACCCCTACGAGTTCGTCTGCTATCAAATCACGGGTTACCGCCCGCGCGGTAAGGTGATCGGCAATCTTCCGGGAAAAACCTTGCGCGAAGACCTCGTGCGCCTCGTGGAGCAATTGTCGGCGACGCTCGAGATTCGGGTGTCCGAGGTCGGAGAGCCGGTGCTTCTGATCGCCGAGTCGGCGAAGCATTTCAACGTCTCGGAGAAGACCATCCAACGGTGGCGGCGCGGGGGCCTGGTGTCGCGGAAGTTCGTCTGGCCGGACGGCCGGATGCGCGTGGGGTTTCTCCAGTCGAGCGTCGAGCGATTTGCGTCGCGGCACCACGAGCAGGTGGAGGCGGGCGCCAAGTTCAGCCGGGTTTTGCCGGACGAGCGGCGGGAAATCATTCGGCGTGCGCGGCGGCTGAGCCTCTTCTGCCACTGCTGCCTGTTCGAGGTTTCCAAGCGCGTGGCGCGGAAACTCGGCCGGGCCGTCGAAACCGTCCGCCAGACCATCAAGGAGTACGACCGCCAGCACCCGTACAAAAAACTGTTCCCGGAGGTCGGGGAGCCGCTGCGGGCCTACGACCGGCGCCTGATTTACCAGGCGTACCAGCGCGGCGTGAGCGTGCATGGCCTGGCGAGGCGCTTCTGCCGCACCCGGTCCAGCATCTACCGGATCATCACGGAAGAGCGGGCCCGCGAGATCCTCCGGGAACCGATCGAGTTCATGCCGAGCCCGGAGTTTGAACGCCCGGACGCGGATGCCCTGATCCTGGGCGGCGCGGCCGAGGCGGAGGCGGCGGAGGGGAAACGCCGGCCCTCGCCCCCGAAAGGCCTGCCGATCTATCTGAAGAGCCTCTATAAGACGGCCCTTCTGTCGAGGGAGGAGGAGCGGGACCTCTTCCGCCGCTACAACTACCTGAAGTTCAAGGCCGCCAAATTGCGCGAGAGGCTCGAGGGCACGCTTTCGCCCAAGGTGGCCGACATCGAACAGGTTGAGCGCCTGCTGGACGAGGCGCACCGCGCGAAGAACTGCATCATCCAGGCGAACCTTCGGCTGGTGGTGAACATTGCGAAGCGGCACGTGGGGCTTCAGACGAACTTCTTCGAACTCATCTCCGACGGGAACATGAGCCTCATCCGCGCGGTCGACAAGTTCGACTACACGCGGGGTTTCAAGTTCTCGACCTATGCCTCGTGGGCGATCATGAAGAACTTCGCCCGCAGCGTGCCGAAGGCCGGCGTCCGCCGCGAACGCTTTCAGACCGGCCGCGAGGAACTCCTGGAAACGAGCCGGGACCTCCGCTTCGAGGGCGAAGAGCCGTACCAGGAGGCCGACATCTCCGTCCGCCAGTCCGTCGAGCGGGTGCTCGACCAACTGGCCCCGCGCGAGCGAGAGATCGTGATGCGCCGCTTCGGCCTGGGCGACACGCCCGGCCCGCAGACCCTCGAGGAAGTGGGCCGGCACTTCGGCGTCACCAAGGAACGCATCCGCCAGATCGAGGGCCGCGCGCTGGGGAAACTCCGCGGCCTCATCAGCCCCAAAACCGTCGAGGAAGTCCTGAGTTAGGCCATCGGACGTTCACCGGTCGGAGCGCGGGTTCGGAAACCGGGCTGCGCCGGCTGGGCGCATGACACGGGCACAGGCTCCGGAGGTGTCAGAGAAGAGGCTCTAGTCGGACGGCTCGTCCAGTATGTGGCCCAATTTGCGGCGCTTGGTGTCGAGGTAGCGCGCGTTGAGTTCGTTCGGTTCGACCACGAGCGGCACGCGCTCGACAATTTTCAGGCCGTAGCCTTCGAGGGCGACGACCTTGCGCGGGTTGTTCGTCATCAGTCGGACCTGGCGTATCCCCAGGTCCACCATGATCTGGGCCCCGATGCCGTATTCCCGGAGGTCCGGCTCGAAGCCGAGACGCTCGTTCGCCTCGACCGTGTCGAGGCCTTCCTCCTGCTGGAGCCGATAGGCGCGGATCTTGTTCACGAGGCCGATGCCGCGGCCCTCCTGTCGCATGTACACGATGGCGCCGCGCCCTTCCTGGGCGACGCGCGCCATCGCCAGGTCCAACTGCTGGCCGCAGTCGCACGCCAGGCTCCGGAACACGTCGCCGGTCAGGCATTCCGAGTGGATGCGGACGAGGACCGGATCGGTCTGGACCGGAATCTTGCCGTCCGGGCCGGCGACGCCGATGCCGCCCAGCGTCAACGCCACGTGCGGGTAGGGGTCCACCTGGGCCTCGTACACGTGGAGATCGAAGACGCCGTGCCGCGTCGGCAGGCGGGCCTCGGCCGTCTTGCGGACGAGGTGCTCTTGTTTGCGGCGAAACTCGATTGTCTGGGCCACCGAGCACATCTTCAAGCCGTGCTCGCGGCAAAAACCGATGAGGTCCGGCACGCGGGCCATCGTGCCGTCCGCCTTCATGATTTCGCAGATGACACCGGCCGGTTTCAGGCCCGCCAGGCGCGCCAGGTCCACCGCGCCCTCGGTCTGGCCGGCTCGCACGAGGACGCCGCCTTGTCGGGCGCGAATCGGAAACACGTGGCCCGGACGGGCCAGGTCTTCGGGCCGCACGTCGTCGGCGACGGCCACCTGGATCGTGCGGGCGCGGTCGGCGGCGCTGATGCCCGTCGTGACGCCCGTCCGCGCATCCACCGAGACGGTGAAGGCGGTCCCGAACGCGCTCGTGTTGTCCAGCGTCTGCGGCGGCAAACCGAGCCGGTCAATCCGTTCCGGAGCCATGGGCAGGCAGATGAGCCCCCGGCCGTGGGCCGCCATGAAGTTGATGATGTCCGGGGTCGCCTTTTCGGCGGCGCAGACGAGGTCCCCCTCGTTCTCGCGCTGCTCGTCGTCCACGAGGACGATCAGGCGGCCGGCCCGGAGGTCGTCCAGAATCTCGGGAATCGGGGCGAATGGGTCGCTCATGACAGGCGTATGGTATCCAGCAAGCCTGCGGGAATCAAGGGGGGCGGCGTGGGCCGTTCACATTTAGCCGCCCGCCTTGGCGGGCGCGCACCAGGGGCCAGAATGACAAGGTAGCGTTAGACGGGCGAGGCGGGGACCCGTATAATCCACTTGTCTGTTCGGAGCCGTCGGATGGACGTGATCCCGTGCATCGTCGTTCCGGCGTTCATCGCGCTGGCGGTGGCGCTGATTGTTTTCGGCATCCTGAAAGCGCGCAAGCGGCGCGAGGCGATGGCCCGCCTGGCCGCCGAACTCGGCTTCGAGTATTACCCGGACGACCCCTGGGACCTGGAGGACAAGTACGCGATGTTCGAACTTTTCGGCCGCGGCCACAGCCGGAGGGCGTCGAACGTTATCTGCGGCGATGTGGACGGCCGGGCCGTCGTCGCCTTCGACTATCAATATACGACCGGCAGCGGAAAGAATCAGTCGACGCACTCGTGCCAGGCGCTCGTGATGGGCCTGCCGATCCTGGCCGCAGGGCTTCGGATGCGGTCGGAGAACCTGTTCGACCGCGTCGCGTCGTGGGTCGGCTACGAGGACATTGATTTCGAGAGCGACGAGTTCAGCCGGCGGTACCATGTTGCGTGCGACGACCGGCGCTTTGCGTACGACATTCTTCACGCGAGGCTGATTGACTACTTGCTGGGGTGCGGCAGCGTGCCGAACCTGGAGATGCAAGGCCCTCTGATGGTCCTCTTCGAGAGCCAGGGTGACGCGGCGAACGTGCGCCGGCTGCTCGAGGTCGGCCGCGAGATCGTCGCCAGCATTCCCGACTACGTGCGCAGCGCGCGAGGCATCGGACAACCGGCGGGAGACGAGGCATGATTTCAAGCATCGCATCGGCCGCAGCAATTCTGGCCCAGAAAGAGGTGGTCGCCGGGCTGCCGTGCTGCCTGATTCCGGCGGCGATTCTCGCCCTCGTGGTGGCGCTGGTGATCATCGGCATGTACAACAGCCTCGTGCGCGGCCGGAACCACGTGAAAGAGTCGTGGGCGGGGATCGACACGGAACTCAAGCGCCGGTACGACCTTATTCCGAATCTCGTCGAGACCGTCAAGGGCTACGCGAAGCACGAGCGCGAGGTCTTCGAGCGGGTCGTCGAGGCGCGCTCGCGCGCGGTGGCCTCGACCGGTTCGCCGGCCGAGCAGGCCGCGGACGAGAACCTGCTGGTCGGCGCGCTGAAGCAACTGTTCGCCGTCGTCGAGGCGTATCCCGATCTGAAGGCGAGCCAGAACTTTCTGGCCCTCCAGAAACAACTGGCCGAGACGGAGGACCGGATCCAGGCCTCGCGGCGGCTCTATAACGGCAACGTCCGCGAGTTCAACAACCGCTGCGAAATGTTCCCGACGAACATCCTGGCCTCCATGTTCCACTTCGAAAGGGCCGAGTTCTTCGAGATCGAGTCGGCCGTCGAGCGCGAGGCGCCGAAGGTGGACCTGGGCGGGACGAACTAATCGCTATCTGGTAGGTCTTGCCAACTTGCCGCGCGGCGGGTCTCCGCACCCGCCGCGCGAAAACCGAAGGGAGGACGCTCGCCATGGCAAGCCTCATGTCCAACAAGGAGTTTCTCTCTGCGGTCCAGGAGTTCATGGCCATCCAGGCTGTGACCGTGAGCACCGTGCGCGGTCTACGCAAAGGCACGCTCAAGAAGATTCACGCGTACCTCGGGCGGCTTCGACTGGGCAGGCTGGTGGGCATGAATGGCGCCGAGTATGTCCGTTGGCTTGACGCGAAAACCCGAGACCTCCAGAGGAAGTTGCGCGGCCGCAACAAACGATGGGGTCTTGCACGCAAGTCAATGAACCTTTTCATGCGGCAGTGCCTCTACAACACATACCTCTCCAGGAGGTTTCGCCTCGCGCGGTTCCAGAAGCAGATGGAGATCCCGCTGGATAGCAGGGTTGCCCGCGAACTCGGGAAGGACGCGAGGAAAAGGAAACTGAAACTGCCGCCGTGGCCGGGCCTGATCGGATTGGACGAGGATGGGGAAACAAGCCGGAAGTTCCAGGACTACGCAAAGGACTTGGCACCACGCAAAGGACTTCCGGCCCGTGTCTTCCTCGACAACTACTTGTGGCTCAAGTATCGCAAAGGCGGCGCGGGCAGGGCCAGTCATCGATCATAGGGGCACGGCCTCGCGCAGGATGCGGTCGCGGATGTACCAGTGGAGGCTCGGCTCGGTCACGACGTCTACGTCCCGGCCGAACAGTTCGCGCAGGTCCATCAGCAGGCCGCCGAGGTCCAGGCTGTCCGGTCCGGTATCGCCGCGCGCGGCTGAGCCGAAGATGCGCACGTTCCGGGCCCCGTGGCGGGCCGCCAACGACAGAATCTGCTCACGCTTGTCTTGCAGCAGGCTTGCGACGGGCAAAGCCTTCCCTCCGAATAGCACTATCCTACTATTAGACTAGCGGAGCGTCAACCTTGAAGCCGCCGCCGCCAGGGGTGCCATGCTTTCGCTTGCGAAAGCATGTTTCCGGCCCACGGCCCGCCCTGGCACGGCAGGCGTGCCGTGGCCTGACGGCAAGCGGGCCGGCGAACAAGACAACTCCGCGCCGCTTCGCCTTCCGCCTTTCATTCCGAATTCCGCATTCCGCGTTCCGCGTTGGGCAAGGTCTCGTCCATCGCGCCGGGGCGGTAGCCTTCCAGGTCGATCGCCACGTACGTGTAGCCGAGGGCCTTCAGTTCCCGGACGATGCGTTCGCGGTGGCCGACGAGGCGGGCGATGTCGGCCGGGGAGACCTCGATCCGCGCGACCGAGCCGTGGTCGCGCACGCGGCAGCCGTCGAACCGGAGTTCCCGAAGGATCCTCTCGGCGGCGGCGACGCGCTCCAGGGCCTCGGGCGTTATCTCGTCGCCGTAGGGGAATCGGCTCGCCAGACAGGCCATCGCCGGACGGTTCCAGGTCGGCAGGCCGAGTTGCCTCGACAGTTCGCGGACGTCGGCTTTCGTGAAGCCTGCTTCCTTGAGCGGGCTTCGGACGCCCAGTTCCGCCGCGGCGCGGAGTCCCGGACGGTGTTCGCCCGGGTCGTCGGCGTTGGCGCCGTCGCAGACGGCGGCCAGGCCGCGTTCGTCCGCCAGCCGCCGGACGGTGCTGAAGAGTTCCCGCTTGCAGTAGTAGCAGCGATTGGGCGGATTGTGGCGGAAGTGGGGGATGTCGAGTTCGCGTGTCTCGATGATGACATGTTCGATGCCGAGATGCCGGGCGATGTCGCGGGCGCGATCGCGTTCCTCCGCCACGTAGGTCTCGCTGTCGGCGGTGACGGCGAGGACCTTCCCTGTGCCGAGGACGCGGCAGGCCTCGGCCAGGAGCAGCGTCGAATCCACGCCGCCTGAAAAGGCGACCGCCGCGGAGCCGAGATCCCGCAGGATCGTCTCCATCGAAACGCGTTTCGCTTGGAGGCCTGCATCGTCGGTCATCGGGGGTTCTCCGGTGAGATGATGAGCCGGCGCGCGAGGTCGTCGTCGGCCGGCCGGGCATCGAGGATGCGCGGTCCCGGCGCGCCGGGACCGACGGGCGCGACGCGGACCGGGTGGACCTCACCGGGCTTGGCCTTGCCGTAGCGGAGCGTGAGGCCCGCCGCGATGGCGATGCTTTCCTCCGACGCTGTTTCATAACCCCTCTCCCCATCGTGGGAGAGGGTAGGGTGAGGGGGAATCCGTTGGTGGACAGCGTTCACCCTCACCCCTTCCCCTCTCCCATCAAGGGAGAGGGGGTTACGAAACGGAATTTCACCGCGGAGAAGCGTCGTGGGTCCCGTCATGCGGTCGGCCTCGAAGCGGACGTCGCCCGGCTGGAAGAGTTTTTCGAGCCGGAGATTGTCCTCATGGCGGCGGCCGACGACGACGTGCGACCCATCGGCGAGGCGAAAGTGGCGGCCGACCTTCAGCAGTTCCACGTCGGCGATCGTCGGCGTGCCGTGGTCCATCAGTTCCCGCAGGCGCCAGGCGAAGCCCGGGTCCGTCAGGAGGCATCCGCCGGCGGGCGTCGGATAGTCCGTCAGGCCGAACTCGGCCGCGAGAGCCATCTGCGGTTTTCGCGACCGGCCGGCGAAGTCCATCAGCGCGTCGCGGTTCACCTTTCCTTCGCGCTCCGGGCGCGTCGGCGGCAGGCGCTTGGCCGAGAGCGGCCGAACGAGAAGGTCTTCCAGGCCCGCTTCGCGCTCGACGAGGGCGAGCGCCCCCCGGTGCTGCGACATCGGCCTCTGGCCGACCACCTCGCCTGTGAAGACGAAGTCGGCCCCTTCCTCCTCCATGAGGCGGCGGGCCTGGCGCAGGGTCCAGATGCGGCAATCGATGCACGGGTTCATCCGCTTGCCGAACCCGTGCTGCGGGTGCTGGATCATTTCGAGGTCGGCTTGGGCGGCATCGACCAGGCGGACCGGCACGCCGCGCGCCTCGACGGCCCGGACGCCCGCGTTCCTATCGTCTTCGGCGAGAAGTTTCGGATGCCAGAGGTGCTGGACGTGCAGCGCGAGGATCTCGATGCCTTGCCGCTGGAGCAGACAGACGGCCAGTTGCGAGTCCAGACCGCCCGAGATGCACCCGATGGCTTTCGTCATCCGCGCTCGCCTTGTTTTCCGGGAGGACGCTGTATACTATGCCCCGGACGGACGGGAATCAAGCGAGGTGACG
>JAPLMM010000249.1 GCA_026387035.1 Planctomycetota bacterium | reverse complement strand
ACGCCTCGGCCGAGGCCGAGCGGCGCGTGACGGCCTTCGCTCCGACGTCCACCATGCGCGCTCGGCCGTCGGGGCCGAGGTGGTTCAGGTCGCGCCGATCTTTCGTCATGGCGCTTCCCCTTTCACAAACGCGCTCCCCTTCCGGCTTCGCCCTACAGGCTACGCCGGACAAGTCGGGTCGCGGCTAAACGTTCGCATCCTGCGCGCCCACGCCACCATCACCGCGCCCACATTTAGCCGCCCAGTTTACTGGGCGCGTTATTCTAAATGTGCACGACCTGCGCGCCCACGCGGCAACGGCACGCGCCCACCAAGGTGGGCGGCTAAATGTGTGCACGACCCGCGCGCCGCGCGGCAACGGCACGCGCCCACCAAGGTGGGCGGCTAAATGTGCACGACCCGCGCGCCGCGCGGCGGCTAAACATGTTCACCCGCCGATGCGGACCATGAGGTCCTGCCGGGCGAAGCGCCGGGCGTCGCTCTTCGCGCGCAGCGCCTGCTCGACGGCCCGGGCGAGGTTCGCTTCGTCCGGCTCGCCGGGCGCGCGCAAAGCCGCCCGCACGTCCACCCCCCGCCGCTGACCCAGACAACCGAGCAGCCGGCCGGTGGTCGTCAGGCGAAGGCGCCGGCACTCGCCGCAGAACGGCTCGGAGCACGGCGAGACGAAACCGACGCGTCCGGTGCGGCCACCCGAGTCGCGGGCGAGGAACGTCCCGCTCGAAGAGCCGGGCTCGTCGGCGAGCGGCTCAAGGTGCATCGCCTCGGCGACGCGGCGGCGGACCTCGGCGGAGGAAACGAACCACCGCGCGTGGTTCGGGGCCGCCTCGCCAATCGGCATGAGTTCGAGGAACCGGACCTCGCAGCCCTGCTCGAGGCCGAAGCGCGCCAGGGGCACCACCTCCTCGTCGTTGATCCCCCGCAAAACGACCGTGTTCAGTTTGATGGGGGCCAGGCCGGCGTCGCGTGCGGCCGCGATGCCGCGGAGCGTCCGGGCGAGGTCCCCCCCGCGCGTGAGTCGGCAATACTTCTCGGGGTCAAGCGAGTCGAGGCTGACGTTGACGCGCCGCAGGCCCGCGCGGCGGAGGGGTTGGGCCATCTCGGCCAGGCGCTGGCCGTTCGTCGTCATCGCCAGGTCCGCCAGGCCCATCTCGGCCAGTCCGCGCACGAGGTCCGCGAGGCCGCGGCGAAGGAGCGGTTCGCCCCCCGTCAGGCGAACCTTCGAAAGGCCGAAGCGGTCCCGCACGAAACGGACGAAACGCAGGATCTCCTCCAGGCGCAGGACCTCCTCGTGGGAGACGAGGGCGACGCCCTCGGGCGGCCGGCAATAGAGGCACCGCTCGTCGCAGCGGTCAATGACCGAGACGCGAAGCGAAATGGGACGCGAGTCCTGCATCCTTCCCTTCCTGGCCGGGTTCCGGCAAACGGGGCCCGCATCGCCCGTCGCCACGCTGCCCCATTATACGCATCCGCGCGTGCGATTGAAGGGAAAGCCGGACTATCCGCGGCCCGGCCGGGAAGAATCGGGTAGAATGCGGCGGCCCGCGGCTAGGGGGGGCGGCAAGTTCGTTCAGGCGCTCGTCGGCGGACAGGCGGTTGGGATCGTCGTGGAACCTTCCTTCGCCAGGGCCCACCACGGGCGGGTGAACTTCCGCCTTCGCCGAGGCTTCGGCGGACAAGACGTCGGACAAGTCGGGCTACGGCAGCCAGGGTTTGAGGCGGTTGTGTTCGGGCAACGAGTGCAACGGGGCCAGGCAAGGCCGCGTATCATGTCCGGCGTGTCCGCCGCTTCGCCAGACCCTTCAGACGCTCAACGTCGCCCGCTGCCAGCGCCTCCTTCTTGGCGCGGGACCATCGCTTGACTTGGGCTTCGCGCCGGCGCGCTTGGACAAACGCGGGGAAGGATTCCGAGTAAGCCAGTTCAACGGGCGGGTCCCGTTGTGTCGTCCGGCACGCCTTTCCTTCGAAGTGTTCGCGCCAGCGGCGCTCCAGGTCGGTGGTGGCGCCCGGATAGAGAAGCCCTGAACGCAATCGCAGCATGTAGAACCAAGCAGACATTGGACTCTCGTGGAATGGCCCTTCGACTCCGGCGCTTCGCGCCTCCGCTCAGGGCCATTCGACTCGCCCTCGCGTTGGCCGAAGGCCATGAGCGAGCCCGAGCAACGCGAGGGCGAGTCGAATGGCTCCCCGGGCAGGACTCGAACCTGCAACCTAGCGGTTAACAGCCGCGCGCTCTACCATTGAGCTACCGGGGAACCCATTTGCGTCCGACCGCCCCGCCAAGGGGGCATCCGCATCTATCGACGGGCGCCAGTGGCACTCTTGAGTTTCAATGGCACGCGCGGAGGGAGTCGAACCCCCAACCCTCGGCTCCGTAGGCCGATGCTCTATCCAATTGAGCTACGCGCGTGCACGAACAGCCACGACGGGCCAACTATAGCCCCGGCGGGGCCCTGTGTCAAGGTTGCCGGCCCTGGGACATGGGCTGCGGGGTCAGAGGCGGTTTCAAAACCCGTGCAACCCCTCACCCCGGCCCTCTCCCACAAGCGGAACGTCCCGCCGGGGGGGAGAGGGGGTCATGAAACAGGCTCTAGGAACGGCACTTGGCCATCCAGGGGCAGGCGTCTTTCTGCGGACACCGCGCGCAGCCGTACTCACGCGACACCAGGGGCAGAACGACAAACGCATTGACGGCAAAGAGAACAACCAGGGCAAGCAGGAGCCACGAAAAGGCGTTCACGAGGAAGACGATCCCGGCCACGAGCGGGATGAACCAGAGTGGCACGATCACCGGAATGTGCCGGCGAAATTGCCGTGCAAAACCGTCGGGGCCCTTCCGCGCCCGCAGTTTCGGCGCGATCCGCCCATAGCCGCACGGGCAGAGGCGCGTGTCGTAAAAGTGGCAGTACGGACAGATGAAAGCCATGACCCAGACCGTCCCCGCCACGCCATAGGCGATGAACAGCACCGGTCCGAGCCAGCGCCAGACGCCCGCTCCCGCACCCATCCACAGAATCGCCGCGCCCACGAGGACCACGGCGCCGTACGGCAGGTTGTCGATGATCTCCTGGAGGGGCCTGACGTCCGTCGCGTCGCAGTTTTCCGGCCGCGAGGGATGTTCCTCGCTGGTCGTTTCTTCCGTCATCTCTTCAACGTTCGTCACAGCCGTTCTCCTGGGGCGGCTCAGGTCGTGGCGAAGCATTCTAATCGGGCCGGCGCGCCAACGCAAGAAGCGGATGGCCCCGCGGCCCTGCTTTTTGGCGGTGGACCTCGCCGGTGGCAAAACCTATAATGCGGGGCCGTACGCCACGGAATGAACCGCCGTACGTCCCGAAACGGAGGGATTTGTGACGTCGCTGGATCGCCTGCCGCCATCCGAATTGGCCGAGAGAATCGCCCGCCTGCGGCGAAATCGGCGGGCGGTCATCCTCGCCCACAACTACCAGACGCCTGAGGTCCAGGACATTGCGGACATCGTGGGCGACAGTCTGGCCATGGCCCGCGAGGCCCGCAACGTCGAAGCCGAGGTGATCGTCCTCTGCGGCGTGCGGTTCATGGCGGAGACGGCCAAGATCCTGAACCCAGAGCGGACGGTCCTCATGCCAGACCCGAACGCGGGTTGCCCGATGGCCGACATGATCGCGCCGAGAGAACTGGCGGAGGCGAAGCGCCGGCACGCGGACGCGGCGGTGGTCTGCTACGTCAACTCCTCCGCCGCCGTCAAGGCGATGAGCGACATCTGCTGCACGAGCGCCAACGCGGTCCGCGTCGTCGAGTCCATCCCGAAGGACCGGCCGATCCTCTTCGTCCCCGACGAGAGCCTCGGCGACTACGTCGCGCAGCAGACGGGGCGGAAGAATCTGATCCTTTGGCCGGGCTTCTGCCCGACGCATCACCGGATCCTGGCGGAGCACGTCGCCGCGCGGAAGCGAGACTTCCCCAAGGCCGAAGTCCTCGTCCATCCCGAGTGCACGCGCGACGTGGTGGCGCTGGCGGATTTCGTCGGCTCGACGAGCCAGATCATCCGGCGCGTGTCCGAGTCGCAAGCCAAGGCATTCATCATCTGTACGGAACTCGGCGTCTGCCACACGATCCGCCGCGCGAATCCCGGCAAGACGATCGTCGAGATTTCGAGCCTGGCGGACTGCCCGAACATGAAACTGAACACCCTGGAGAAGATCGCGTGGGCGCTGGAGGACCTGGAGGTCCGCGTCGAGGTCCCCGAAGACGTGGCCGGGCGGGCGCGGCAGGCCATCGAGAGGATGCTCGCGCTCGCGTGAATCGCACCGCAATCACCACAAGCCGATAGACAGACCATGACCGAACCGAACCCCCAAGGCGAAGAACTCACCGCCCGGCCCGCTGAAACGGGCGGGGACGCGGCGGCGCGCCAGCACGACCCGCCTCTGCGCCTCGTGGACCTCATCGACCTGGAAACGCTTCAGGCGATCCAGGACGGCTTTGCGGAACTGGCGCAGATGGCGACGAGCATCCGCGACGACAAAGGCCGACTCGTCACCCGGCCGAGCCGCTCCAGCCGATTCTGCGACCTCCTGGGCGGCGCGCAGCACGACAACGAGGCGTGTTCGATCTCCAATTATGCCGCGGCAGCGGCAGCCAAGACAGCCGACGCCCCCGTCAAGTACGTCTGCCACGCCAGCCTCGTCCAGTTCGCCGCCTCCATCCGCGCCAAGGACCGCCTGCTCGGGACGATCGTCCTGGGGGATTTGCCCGAACGGCCGATCACGCGCGACGAGGTCGCCGACCTCGCCCGCGTCCATAACATCAACGAGGAGGAACTCCGGCAGGCCGCCCGGGAACTTTCCATCTGCTCCGACGTCAACACGCGCGCCGCCATCGCGTTCCTCCAACTGTTCGCCAACACCCTCACGCGCCTCTGCTACCAGCAGGTCGTCCTCCAGGAACGCATCGACGAATTGACACTCCTGGCCGATACCAGCCGCCTGCTCTCCTCCACCCTCGAGCCCGACCTGGTGCTCGACAACATCGTTCGGACCATGGCGGAGGTGATGAACGTCAAGGCGTGCAGCCTGAGGCTCCTGAACGAGACGGGCGACGAACTCGTCATCAAAGCGACCTACGGCCTGTCGAAGGCGTACCTGAAGAAGGGGCCGGTCATCGTCGCGGAGAACCCCCACGACCAGGAAGCCCTCCGCGGCCAGATCATCACCATCCCTGACATGCGCACCGATCCGCGCGTCCGCTATCCGGAGGAGGCGCGCCGCGAGGGCCTGGTGTCCAGCCTCGCCGTCGGCCTCATCGCCCGGGGCAAGCCCCTCGGCATGCTCCACATCTACACCGACCGCCCGCACGCCTTCCCCGCGGAAGAGGTCCGCCTCTTCCGGAGCATCGCCGACCAGGCCGCCGCCACCGTTTACAACGCGCAACTCGTCGATCAGATCGCCCAGACGCGCCAACAGCAGCGGGAACTGGCGCTGGCGTCCCAGGTGCAGCGCCGGCTCCTGCCCGCACGCCCGCCCAAGGCGCCGGGCTACGACTTCTTCGCCGTCACCGTCTCAAGCCAGGAAGTGGGCGGCGACCTGCACGACTGGATCGAATTGCCCAAGGCGAACATCGGCATCGCCGTCGGCGACGTAGCCGGCAAAGGCGTCCCCGGCGCCATCCTGATGGCCAGCCTGCGCGCCGCCCTCCGCGCCCAGGCCGAACACGTTTACGAACTCGACCACATCATGGACCGCGTCAACCAGGGCCTGACGGCCGAGACCGAGCCTTCGGAGTTCGCTACGCTCTTCTACGGCGTTCTGGATACGCGCGCCCGCCGCCTCACCTACTCCACCGCCGGTCACGAACCCCCCGTCCTGCTGCGCGGAGGCGATGTGCGGCGCCTCGCGGTCGGCGGGCCGTTGCTCGGCGTCGACCGCCAAGCCACGTACGCCTACGAGGCCGTCGCCCTCCAGAGCGGCGACACGCTCGTGGTCTTCTCCGACGGCGCGTTCGACGCGACGAACTTCGCCGGGGAACACTTCGGAAGGGAAAGGCTCCTGGAATCCATCCGCCGGCACGCCGGCCACCCCGCCGAGCGAATGGTTCAGGAAATCCGGTGGGACATCCGCCGCTTCGCCGGCCTCGCCCCCCGCGCCGACGACATGACCTTGCTGGTCGTCAAGGTGCTCTAATTCTACAACGCCATCTCAACGCAGAGAGCGCAGAGCACGCAGAGAACAGCCCAAATAGGGAAACGGCGAACAGCGTGCGTTGACAACGGCGGAAACTGTCTTGCCGTTGTTACCCGAGCCTCTCTCTGCGGCCTCTGCGCTCTCTGCGTTTAGATAAGGCTATAGATACGCAGATTCACTTTATTTCGCCGACCGGCTTTCCGTCCGCGCGGAAACGGATCGGTTCCCACGCCGGGATTTCTTCGGGACCCGTCTGGAGCCACCGACGCCACGCCGTCCGGTCGTACCCGAAGTCTTTGCCCGTCAACTGCTTCAAGGCCTTCAGAATCTCCGGGTGCCGGACCTCGATGCGCTCGTAGTCCGGCCCGACGTGGCGCCCGGTCATGGCGA
>JAPLMM010000248.1 GCA_026387035.1 Planctomycetota bacterium | reverse complement strand
ACCGCGCTGCCGCCCAGCCCCAGCAGAAATGCGACGTACGCCAGCACGGGGCACACCAAAACCCACTGGCCGCGCCGCGCCGCCGTCCAGAGGCCGAAGAGAATCAGGGCCGTCGGAACGACGTTGAACCCTTGGAGTTCCTGCCCCGTGATCGCTTCGCACAAGGCGCCGGGAAGGCGGAAGGGTCCTTCGGCCACCTGGACCCAGCGCTCCCGGAAACAGAATTGGAACCGCTCGAAAATCGTCACGAAGTAGTCGGGGCCGGTGGACGCTGAGCCTCCCCGCAGGAGGAACCACCACGCTAGCGCCCCTGCCGCCACGCCGCCCATGCCGACCAGCGTCGCCAGAAGGCGCCGGCGATATCCTTCGCGGCGAAATTCCAGCGCGAGGCCCACAAAGAGGCCGACGAGAATGACGCCCGCCGGCAACCGTGCCGCCGTCGCCAGGAGCATCGCCCCCAACCCCGCCCAGCACCACGCCCAATGGCCTTGGCGCGCGCGGACAAAGGCGTATAGCCCCAGCGCGACGAAGAAGGCGCACGGCACGTCCGTCAGAATCCGCGTCGAGTCCACCAGGAGCCGGGCGCTCGACCCCGTAATCAGGAGCGCGGCAAGCGCGAGCCGAACGTCGTCCGCCCCGACCTCACTCGCGAGCCGGCGCACCGTCAGATAGGCGAAAATCACCGTCCCGAGCGCCGACAAAGAGACGAGGAGGTTGATCGGCCAATACGCCGGCCCGAAGAGGAGCCGGCTGCCGGCGACGAGGACCGGCAGCAGCGGCGGTATTCCGCCCGCCGGTCCGCCGTTGTACTCCATGCCGCGGCCCTCGGCGATCGAGCGGCCCAGCGTGAGGTACACGGCGCTGTCCGGCTCGATGGCCCACTGGTTGTTGAGGGTCAGAAGGTAGAGGATGGCGAGCGCGGCGAAGACCAGAATGGCGTGGCGCCGCTCCTTCGGATCGTGTCCCGGCCCGGTCGGCATCGTTGTCATGGGCGTTCATCGTGCGTTGCACCGCAAAGCCAGTCAACCAAAAAGGGGAATGGGTTTACGCCGTTCGAGCCGCGACCGTAAGGTCGCGGCGACGTTCCCCGCCGTAGCACGTGCCACGCCGCGCGGCGCTGACCGGGTGCTTCCGCCGCCGGCTCGAACGGCGCGTAGGCTTCCGCACCCGCCTCGGGGCGAATCGCGGAATCTTCCTTGACCGGCCACGTTACCGAGGCTAGAATGATTCAAGAGATAAGTCGGGCGATTCCGATAGAGAGTCGTGTGACTCAATATCGAAGTCGCTTGGAAAGCGAAGAGGACGGACGAATGCTGCAGCCTATTGTTGCTTCGGCCAGCACGGAGCGGGTTCTGGTGTTTCTTCGCTCGAGGGGCGAGGGGTACGCCCGTGAGATGGCACGCTTCTTTGGCACGAGCCTCCGGCCGATTCAGAGACAATTGGAGCGCCTGGAAGCAGCCAGCGTCCTCTGGAGCCGCCTCGTGGGCCGAACGCGCCTGTACGCGTTCAACCCGCGGTATCCTTTCCTGCGGGAGTTGGAGGCCTTGCTCGACCGGGCCCTGTCCTTCTATCCCGAATCGGATCGCCGGGCGCTTCTGATGAATCGTCGGCGACCTAGGAGAGCTGGGAAACCCCTATGAAGCCGATCAACGAGATGTCGGCGGGCGAGTTGGCGGCTTTCGTGGCCAGTCACCTGAAGCAGGGCGGCATCGAAGTCGTGCTGTCCGGCGGGGCCTGTGTCACGATCTGGAGCGAGGGGCTGTACGTTTCGGCCGACCTGGACCTTATCGGCGACGGCACAACGCCCCGGTCGAGCCTGCGAAAGGCGCTGGCCGAAATCAGTTTCGTGGAGCAGGGGAGGCAGTTCGTCCATCCGGACGCTCGGTTCTTCGTGGATTGCCCGTCGGGCCCGGTCGCTTTGGGGCGAGAGGCCCCGAAGGAAATCCGCACGATCGAGTTCGCGACCGGCAGCCTGCGCCTCCTCTCGCCGACCGATTGCGTGAAGGACCGGCTGCTCGCATGGTACCACTGGCACGACCGCCAGTCGCTGGAACAGGCGGCCCTGGTGGCCGAACGCAACCCCGTGGACCTGAACGAACTCGCTGCGTGGTCGAAGCGCGAAGGCAAACTGGAGGTCTTCGAGGAGGTCAAGGAACGTCTGTCGCCGTCGCGCTGACAACAGATGGGCTTTGCGCTTGACTCTCCTGGCGCGCGTTTCTAGCATCACGCGGCGCTCGGCGCCCCGCGCGTCGCCGGCGCGCTAGCCCCGAAGAGGAGCGGCCCTGTGCCCGCGTCGCCGTCCCTACTCAATCGCCCTCGCGTGACCGCCCTGGTCCTGAATTGGAACGGCATCCGGGTGGTGGGCGACTGCGTCCGCTCGCTCCAGGCCCAGGACTACCCGGCCCTTGAGGTCCTCGTGGTGGACAACGCCTCGACGGACGGCTCGGCCGAGATGCTCGCGCGCGAGTTTCCCCGCGTCCGCATCCACCGCAACGCGGCAAACCTCGGCTTCGGCGGCGGGAACAATAGCGGCATCAACCGCATCACGACGTCCTACGTCCTCATGTGCAACAACGACATCCACCTCGAACCCGACTGCGTCCGACGCTTGGTCGAGTGCCTCGAGGCAAACCCGCAGGCGGGCGCCGCGGCGCCGATGATCGTCCTGGCGGCGAGCGGCCTGGTGGACGCCGCGGGCATCGTTGTCTGCCCCGACGGTCTGGCGCTGGGCGGCGGCCGGGCCCAGCCGCCCGACGCCATGCGCCAAGGCGGCGAAGTCTTCTACGTCTCCGACTGCTGCTGCCTCTATCGCCGGGCGATGCTCCAGGACCTCCGCCTGCCGGACGGCGAAATCTACGACGAGGACTTCTTCGCCTATGCCGACGAGACCGACATGGGCTGGCGCGCCCAGCGCCACGGTTGGAAAAGCCTATACGTGCCGGAGACCCTGGTGTATCATCATCACGCGGCCTCGAGCGGGAGCGTCTCGCCGTTCCTCGCGCGCCTGGTCGAGCGGAACCGCATCTGGGTGGCCGTCAAGAATTTCCCGACCTGGCTGCTCCTCGCGGGCGTCGCGTGGTCGGGCTACCGGTACTTCTGGCAGGTCTGGGGAGCGCTCGCCGGCAAAGGCCGCGCGGGGGCCATGGCCTCCCAGCGATCGAAAGGCGAGATGGCGCGCCTCCTGTGGCAGGCGTGGCGCGAGGCCTGGGCCGGTTTGACGAAGATGCTCCGTAAACGCGCCTGGATCCTGCGGAGCGGCCGGATGGGGCCCCGGCGTTTCCGCGAGATTTTCCGGCGTTTCGGCATCGGCGCCCGCGACATCGCCTTGCGCGATTGAGCGTGGGTTTAAACGCAGAGGACGCAGAGAGCGCAGAGAGCGGCGGAAAAAGGGAAAAGGCAAAAAGATGAAAAGCACTTTAGCCGTGGTTGTCTTTCCTTGATTAGGGTTTTTCTCTGCGTTCTCAGCGATCTCTGCGTTGAGTCACGGCAGGAAAACGGAGAAGGCCCATGACGATCCCGGTGTTTCGCCCCAGTTACGGCGAGGAGGAGTTCGAGGCCGTCCGGAAGGTGATGGCGTCCGGCTGGGTCGGCCTCGGACCGAAGACCGCCGAGTTCGAGAAAAAGTTTGCCGAGTACCTTGGCGTCAAGCACGCCGTGGCCTTGAACAGCGGCACCGCGGCGCTGCACCTGGCGATGATCGCCGCCGAGGTCGAGGGCCGCGAGGTCATCACGACGCCCCTGACGTTCGTCTCGACGAACCACGCCATTCTCTACGCGGGCGCCAGGCCCGTCTTCGCCGACGTCGAAGAGGCGAGCGGCAACATGGACCCCGAGTCGGTCGCCAAACGCGTCACGAAGAAGACGCGGGCGATCGTGTGCGTCCACTACGGCGGCCGGCCGTGCAAGATGGAGCCGCTTCGCCAGATCGCGGAGAAACATGGTCTTATCTTGATTGAAGATACTGCCCACGGATGCGGGGGCGAATGGCGCGGGCGGAAACTCGGCGCGATCGGCGACCTCGGGTGCTTCTCCTTCCACGCCGTCAAGAACCTCGCCACCGGCGAGGGCGGCATGCTGGTCACCAACGATGCCGAAACCGACCGGCGCCTCCGCCGCCTCCGATGGTGCGGCATCACGAAGGACACCTGGAGCCGTGAGGCCAAGGCCGACACCCAGTACTCGTGGTACTACGACGTCGTGGAACTCGGATTCAAGTGCCACCTGAACGACATCCCGGCGGCGATCGGCCTGGTGCAACTTAAGCGACTGGACGCGATGAACGCGCAGCGTGCGGCGTGGGCGCGGCGCTACGACGAGGCTCTGGCCGACCTGGATTGGATCCAGCGTCCCGTCGCCGAACCGGACACGAAACCCGCCTGGCACAACTACGCCGTCCAGACGGACCACCGCGACGGGCTGAACGCGGCGCTGGCGGAGCGCGACATATCGACCGGCGTCCATTACATTCCGAACAACCATTACGCGATGTACAAGCAGTGCCGGGGGCCGACCCCCGTCTGCGAACGGATCTGGAAACGCCTGCTGACGCTCCCCCTCTATCCGGACCTCACGGAAGAGGATTTCGGCCGGGTGGTCGACGCCATTTGCGCCTTCGGCCGCGAGAAGGGCCTGAACGCATAGTGCGGCGTAATGCCGAGCCCAGACCCTTGGTCGGGGTTATCTCACGCATCGCGTAGTGCACCGTCGCGGGGCGAGTATGGAAGAAGTCAATTGCATCCTCTGCAGCAAGCCAGGCGAGCCCGCCTTCGAGAAGGCCGACAAGTTCCCGCCCCACGAGCGGTTCCGCGTCGTGCGGTGCGCGGCCTGCGGCCTTCGGTGGGTCAGCCCGCGCCCGTCGCCCGCCGAGATCGGCCGATACTATCCCGACACCTACAGTTGGAAGCCCGAGACGCCAGGCCCCGAGGGCCTCGTCCATCGGCTCGAGCGCGCGTACCGGTTTCACCTGCTGCGCTTTGAGACGCGCTCGATGCTTCGGCGCACGGACCTTGCGCCGGGCGACAGGGTTCTGGACGTCGGCTGCGGGAGCGGCGACCGGTTGCTCGTGATGAAGGAGGCGGGCCTGGAGCCGGCGGGCGTCGAAATTACGCCCGCCGCGGACTACGCCCGCGAGCGCCTCGGCCTGGACGTGCGGCGCGGAACGCTCGAAGAGGCGGCCTTCGACGCCGGTGCGTTCCGGGCCGTCACGCTCCACAACGTCCTGGAACACGTGCACGATCCGCGGTCGGTCCTGGCGGAGGCGCGGCGCGTGCTGGCGGCCAACGGTTGGCTCGTGGTCCAGGTGCCGAACGCGCGGAGCCTGCAGGCGCGCCTGTTCGGGCGGCGGTGGGCGGCGCTGGATGCCCCGCGCGACCTTTACTACCATACGCCGGCGACGCTGGGTCGGCTCCTGGAGTCGGCGGGCTTCGCGGTCCGGAGCGTGGCCCATCGGACGAGTTTTCTGCATCCGCCGACCGCCGCCATCAGCCTCCTGCCCTGGACGGACCCGCAGCGGTTCTGGGCGGCGGAGCAACAGGGCGGC
>JAPLMM010000247.1 GCA_026387035.1 Planctomycetota bacterium | reverse complement strand
GCGCCGGCGCCCGCCGCCGCGCCGCCCACCGACGCGCTGGCCGACCGCCGGACGCCCGTCGTCCGGGCCGTCGAGCGGGCCGCTCCCGGCGTCGTCAACATCTCGACAACGCAGGTCGTCGTCCAGCAATTCAGCCCCCTTTTGGGGATGGACTTGCCGGACGTCTTCAAGCGTGAGTTCGGCGACCTCTTCCGGCCCCAGCGCTACGTCAAGAACAGCCTGGGCTCCGGCGTCATCATCAGCCCGCGCGGATACATCGTGACGAACGCCCACGTCGTCCAGCAGGCGGACCAGATCATCGTCACCCTGGCGGACGAGTCGCAGAAGAAGGCGGAACTCGTCTCGGCCGACCCCGCCGCCGACCTCGCCGTTATCAAGATCGACTCCGACAAACCCCTGGCGGCCATCCCCATGGGCACGAGTTCCGACCTGATGATCGGCGAGACGGTCATCGCCGTCGGCAACCCGTTCGGCTACCAGCACACGGTGACGACGGGCGTCGTGTCGGCCCTCGGGCGGACGATCCAGCCGTCGCCGAACTTCCAGTACGAAGGCCTCATCCAGACCGACGCGCCGATCAACCCGGGCAACTCGGGGGGGCCCCTCCTCAACATCCGCGGGGAACTCGTCGGCATCAACACGGCCATCCGCGCGGGGGCCCAGGGCCTCGGGTTCGCCATCCCCGTGGACCGCGTCCGGGAGATCATGATCGGCCTGTTGTGCATGCGGCGCCCGGGAGCCGCCTGGCTCGGGCTCCATTTCCGGGCGGATTGTCCGGGCGCGGTCGTCGCGTCGGTGGACCGCGGGTCGCCCGCCGCCAAAGCCGGCCTTACCGCGAACGACCGCATCGTGAGCGTCGCCGGCGAGGCCGTCGAAGACGCCATCCAACTGGAGACGTTCATCCTCGACCGCAAACCGGGCGACTCGATCCGCCTGGGCGTCGGCCGCGGAGAAACCGCGCACGAAATGGAAATCGTCCTCGTCGAGGCCCCGAAGCCGGACGGCGCACGCCTGGCGAAGACCCTCTTCGGCCTGGACCTCCAGGCGCTCGCGCCGGACCTGGCGGCGACGATGCGCCTCGCGGTGGACCGCGGGCTCCTGGTGGCGGGCGTCGAGCCGGACAGCCCCGCCGCCGCCACCGGCCTCCGCGCCGGCGACGTCATCGTCCAGGTGGACCGCTACCGAGTCGCGGACATCGAGACGCTCGGGGCACTCCTCGTCCAGGTGAAAAAGGGAAACCGGATCCTCTTTTTCGTGGTCCGCGGGCAATCGGTGATGCAGGCCGCACTCGCGGCCCGGGCCGGGACGGACGGACCGGAGGATGCCCGGAAACCATGAATTTGGCCTTCAGCACCAACGCGTTCAAGCAGACGAGCCTCGAGGAGAGCCTGCGCGAGATCGCCGAGTGCGGTTACGCCGGCGTCGAGATCCTGGCCGACGTGCCGCACGCCTATCCGCGCGACATGGACGCGCGGCGGATCGAGCGGGTGCGGGCGCTCCTGGAGAAACTGCGCCTCGCGTTGACCAATCTAAATGCGTTCACGCTCTTCGCCGTGGGCGACACTTATCATCCGTCGTGGATCGAGCCCGACGAAAAGGCGCGCGAGGTGCGCGTCGAGCACACTGAGAACTGCATCCTTCTCGCGCGCGACCTCGGGGCGCCGAGCCTCAGCCTGGAGCCCGGCGGGCCGCTCCCGGAAGGCATGAGCCGCTCCGAGGCCCTGGCGCTCTATCGGGATGGTCTGGCGCGCGTGCTGCCGCTGGCGGACGAGTGCGGCGTGGACCTCCTCGTGGAACCGGAGCCGCACCTCCTCATCGAGCGGCCGGAAGAGTTCGAGGAGTTGCTGAAGGGCTTTTCGCATCGGCGGCTGGGGCTGAACTTCGACATCGGCCACTTCTACTGCGTGGGCGTGGACCCGGCGGAGGCGGCGCATCGGCTCGCGCCGCACATCCGCCACGTGCACCTGGAGGACATCGCGCCGTCGCGCGAGCACAAGCATCTCGTGCCCGGACGCGGGGCGATTGATTTCCCGAAGGCGCTCCGGGCCCTCCGCGACTCCGGATACGACGGCTGGATCACCGTGGAACTGTATCCGTACGAAGCCCAGGCGCGCGAGGTGGCCGAGGAAGCGTTCTCTTATCTCGCGGAGTTCATCTGAGGAGAGTAACTGAGTGACGGAGTGACGGAGTAACTGAGGAGGCGCCGAGGTCCTATGAATGCGCGGCCGGCCACCGACATACGGACGTACCGCGACTTGGCGGCCTGGCAGAAGGCGATGACGCTGGCGCAAGGAACTTATCGAGCGACCGAAACCTTTCCCGAGTCGGAGCGGTTCGGACTCGTTTCCCAAATGCGGCGGTCGGCAACGAGTGTGGCTGCAAACATCGCCGAAGGTTTCGGCCGGGGGCGAAAGGCCGAGTTTCGCCGTTTCCTCGAAGTGGCACGAGGAAGCCTTTTCGAACTTCAAACCCACGCGGAATTGGCGAGGCGGCTCGGGTGGCTAAAGGGAACCGCGCTGACTGAGGTCCGCGACCTCTCACACGAAGTAGACGCTATCTTGAGCGGCCTTATCCGCTCCGTGAAAAGGCGAAAAGCATGAAAAGCAGCACCGCCCGTGCGCCGCCTCCGTCACTCAGTTACCCAGTTACTCAGTCACTTGCCGGACCACGGGCCATGCTCCAAACAATACGGACGATGTAGAATCGCGAGAAGATTCATGTTGCGCGACAAAGGCGAGTGGCGGCTCATCCACTGGATCCGGGACCGGACGCGCCTCGACCCGCGCGCGGTGCCGCTCGGCCCGGGCGACGACATGGCCATCGTCAGCCTCGCGGGCGAATCCGAGTGCCTCGTCACGGTGGACGCCCTCGTCGAGGGGACGCACTTCGACCTCGAGAAGGCGACGCCGCGCCAGGTCGGCTACAAGGCCCTCGCGGTGAGCCTGTCGGACGCGGCGGCGATGGCCGCCCTCCCTGTCTGTGCGGTGGCGTGGGTCGCTCTGCCAAACAGCCGCGACATGGCGTTCGCGAAAGAAATCTGCCGGGGCCTGGCCGACGCCGCCGAACGCTTCGCGTGCCCGATCGTCGGCGGCGACATTGTGAGCGGCTCCGGGCCGCTCTCGGTCGGCACGGCGCTCGTCGCCCGGGCGGACGGCATCGAGCCGGTGCGGCGCTCCGGCGCGAAGCCGGGAGATTGGCTTTTCGTGACGGGAGAACTCGGCGGCTCGGTCGTGGGGCGGCATCTTTCGTTCGTCCCGCGCGTGGCAGAGGCGAGGATCCTCGCGCGGACGGTCATGCTCCACGCGATGATTGACCTTTCGGACGGCCTCTCGACGGACCTCGGGCATCTGTGCGAAGAGAGCGGCGTCGGCGCAGAGGTCGAGGCCGAGGCCGTTCCGATCTCGGCCGATGCGAGGCGACTGGCGGAAGCGGACGGCCGGCCCGCACTTGAGCACGCCCTCTCGGACGGCGAGGATTTCGAACTCCTCTTTGCGGTCGGCCCGGAGGACGGCGAGCGGCTGGCGGCGAAGAATCCGCTCGAAGGCGTTCCCCTCTCGCGCATCGGACGCGTGACCGCGGGACGCGAGGTCACGCTCGTCCGCCCCGGCGGCCGGCGCGATCCGCTGGAGCCGCGCGGTTGGGAGCATTTCCGGTGAGCGCACTGGCGGACAAGCCGCCAGTACCACCCAGTATAACCGGCGCCAAGTGGTGACCAAGTGAGTGACACCTGGACCATCGAGACGCAAAGCCCCGAGGAGACGGTCGCGTTCGGTCGGCGGATCGGGCAAGCGGCCCAGGCGGGTGACTGCCTCGCGCTGGTCGGGGAACTCGGGAGCGGCAAGACGCATTTCGCGAAAGGCGTCGCCGAGGGACTCGGCGCCGCGGCCGCGCGCGAGGTCACCAGCCCCACCTTCGTCCTTTGCCGGGAGTACCTCGACGGCCGATTGCCGTTCTACCACCTGGACGCCTATCGCCTTGCGGGCGCGCGGGACCTGGAGGGCATCGGCGCGGAGGAGATGCTCGAAGGCGACGGGGTGGCGGCCCTGGAGTGGGCGGACCGGGCGCCGGAGATTCTTCCGAAGGACCACCTCCAGATTCGGTTCGAGGTGACGGGCGATTCGGCGCGCCGGCTGACGTTCACCTCCCACGGCCCGCGGTCGGCGGTCTTCCTGACCACGTTCCGCAACCCCTGAGTCCCCCGAAAAATAGCCCAGGGGTATTTTTCTATTCCTTGACGGTGACGGTGGCGGCGGCGCGGGCGATGTTGCCGGCCTTGTCGCTCGCGCGGATCGCCAGGCGGTGGGGTCCCTTCGCCAGGTCGCGGACGACGAAGCGGATCTCCTCGCGCGGGCTGTCAAACAGTCCGTCCGCCGGGCCGACGGCGTGCCAGTCCTCGGCCGAATCCACCGCGTAGGCCGCCTCGGTGATCCAACTGGTCGCGTCGCGGACGACGAAGCGCACCGTGACCTCGCCCCCTCGCACCTCCGTCCCGACCTTCTCGATGAGCGGCGGCGTGTTGTCGATGAGGATCGGGTCGCTCACCCGGGCGTCTTCGAGGGCGGCGTCGGCGGGGTTGTCGAGCCGGTCGCTCGCGACGACCTTGATCTCGTACCAGCCGTCGGCGACGGTGCTCGTGTCCCAGGGGAACTGAGGCTGGACGAGGTTTTTTTCGAGTCGGATCCAGGTGGGTTCGCCCTGGCCGCGGAAGTAGAGGTCGAAGGTCAAGCGGTCGCCGTTCGGGTCGGTCGCCTGCCAGACGAGCAGGCGGACCGGCTGGGGTCCCTGGGGCTGCGCGGGCTGAGGCTGCGGCGGCGGGGTCGAGTCGCCGCTCGACCGGGCGCGGGCCTGCATCGTCTGGCGGAGGCGCTCCATCGCCTGGGCCTGGACGTCCCGGCGCGCCGGGAGCGGCGCCTGCTCGCCGACGGAGGCGATCCTGGGCGGCTCATTGGCGCGGAGGTAGGCGGCCTCGAACTGTTCGAGGGTAGGCGTCACGGCGTCGTCGCGCGTCTGCATCGTGACGCGGAACTGGATGTACCGGCCGGCGGGGCTCGGAATCGCCGCCGGCGAAGCCCCAAGGTCCTTCGACCAGTCGGACCACAGCCCCTTCTCGGGGTCGCCGACGTTGCCGGTCCGCATCGCGAGGCGCACCTGCGCCCCGGCGGGCGTCCGGGCGATCCAGTCCAGCGCGCCCCAGGTGGCGGACCCGCCGGCGTCGTGGACCTGGCTCGTGAAGGTCCCTTCGCGGGCGAAACCCTTCGACAGGCCGTAGAGCCGGCCCGGCGACGCCGTGCCGACCACGACCCGCCCGCCGCGCGTGACGGCCAGGGCCATCGCCTGTTTCGGGTCCATGCCCGCGACGCAGGCATCCTCGGGTTCGCCGGCAAGCGCGACCTCGTAGATGTGGGCTTTGCGGCCGGTGGCGACCAGGAGGCGTCCGCCGGCGACGGCGAGGGCGAGAATCATCTGGTCGGGCCCCTCGAAGATGGGGGTGACGATGCCCCGGGGGGTGATGCGATAGACGCGGTTGCCGACACCGCCGCCGGGACCGCCGACGGAGATTTTCGCGGCCGTGCGTCGAGCGGCCAGCATGGCCTCCTGCAACTTTTCGGCAAGCGACTGGATCGGCTGCGGGGCCGGGGGCGTCTCGGAGGGCGCCTCGCCGGAGACGTCAGCGCTTTTCGACTCGGGTTCTCCGGAAGGATCTTGCTCGGGCGCGGCCTTTGGGAGTTTCTTCCCCGGCGGGACGTTCCGCTCGTCGGTTGAGAAGGCGTCCTCCGGCCCCCTTTCGGGGACGGGCAAGATTCGGATGGTGGTGGTCCCGGCGGGGATTTCGGCGCCGCCGCCCCGGCCGCCTGTGCCGCTGGAGGCGCCCGCGTAGAGGTTGCCGTCGGCGTCGAGCGCCAGGCCGGTGATCTCCGGCTCATCGGCGTCGTAGAGGAGGAAGGCCTTCTTGTCGGCCCAGCGATAGACGAGGCCCGCTCCGTCCGAGCCGGCGTAGAGGGCGCCGTCGGGCGCCAGGGCGAGGCACAGGAGATGCTTTTCCTCGCTATCCAGGAGGACTTCGCTCTTGCCGTCGCGGTTGATGCGGAGGAGTTTGCCTTCGTCGCCGGTGGCGGCCGCCAGGGCGCCGTCCGGCAGGCAGACGAGATCCCAGATGTACTTGACCTTCTCGTCCTCGAAGAGGACTTCCTGCTTGGGCTCCCCCTCCTTCCGGGGCGTGAGGCGCCAGAGGCGTCCCTTCGTGCCGCCGGAGCCGACGTAAAGGACGCCGTCCGGACCGGCGGCACAGGAGAAGAGGAACTTGTCGGGGAGCGTGGCGTAGAGGGCGACCTTGTCGCCGTCGATGCGATAGACGCGTCCGGCGCCGCCGGTGACGGCGAAGAGGGCGCCGTCGGGGGCCTCGGCGATCTTGGCGACGTAATCCACGCCTTTGGTTTCGTCGAGGAGGCTGTCGAGGGCCCGGCCGAGGCGCAGCGTTCCGAGGCTCGTCCAGACGACGCCGTCGGCCTTGCCTTCGGCGAAGTCCTCCTGGTTGGTTTCGAGGAAGGTTTTGGTCGCGGCCTCGCTGGGCGGCGCCCCAAGCGCGGCCAGCGCGAGGACCGTCAAGGCCAACCCGATTCGCCGATGTGTCATCTCGACCTCCACGAAAAAAACCGTGCGGCGCGGACGGACCCTACTCCGGCGCGCGACGATCCACCGTGACCTCCAGACTCGCCTCCCCGGACAGCACCCACGGAACCGCCTGGGCCGAGACGCGCGACCCGCGGAGGCCGGCGACGCGGAGGCGGGCGGCGTCCGAGAGGATGGCGCGCATGGACGGCGGGAGGTTGGGCAACTCCTCGTCGCCGACGGCCAGGCCCTCGCCGGGCGCCTCGAGCCGCGTGAACAACTGGTTCCGCGCGAGGTCGTGCCGAAGAACCCACAGCAAGCCTTCGAGGTCGCGCGGGGTGAAGCGGGCGGGGGTCTCGCGGGCCTCCTGGCGCAGGGCCTCGTCCGCCCCGCAGAAGGTCAACCGATAGGCGCCCTCCGGATAGTCCCCGGGCACGGCGACGGAGAGGGGCATCCAGAAAGGCTCGCCGCGCCACGGCCGGATCCGAAGTTCGGCGGCGACGGCGCCGCCGGGACGCACCGCGTTCGTCAGGAGCCGCGCCGTCTCAATCGCGGCGAGGCGCGACTTCGGCTCGACGTCGGCCGAAACGTCGATGGATTCGACCGTGAGCGGCTCGAAGGGGTTTTCCATGAGGAGCGACACGATGCTGCGGACCTGGGCCATCACGCGCATGGCGCCGTCGGGCGAAACGGCGAAGTTCTCGCGGACGATCGGGTCGCGGCCGACGGGCTTGACGGCCACGCGATAGGCGACCGTGTGGTCGATCGGCCATTCGGAGCGCACCAGGAGACTGTTGAGCGTCATCGCACTCGCCAGGATCGGCGAAAACAACCGATGGCGGATCACTTCGTAGCGGCTCGAGCGCTCGTCGCCGGCGCCGGGGCCGCGGACCGTCACGCGGAGCGGCACCATCGGGGCCCGCTCGTCGCCGAGGCGGCCGAAGACCGCCGTCTCCTCGTCCCTCAGCAGGCGTCCGACTTCCTTGGCCGGCGCACCGAGGCGGAACGAGGCGGCCAGCGAGGGCACGACCGTCTGGGCCACGCCCGTCATCAGGGGATAGTCGGCCTCGCCGAGACCGATCAACGAATGCCCGAAACCGTACACCCGGTCGCCGGCCACCTCGGTAATGGTTCCCATGGCCGTCACGTCCATGTCGCCGCGCACGAGGCTGACGGCCAAGGGGGCGCCCGGTTCGAGGCGGGCGCCGGCGGCCAGGTCGGCGGGGGCCGCCCCGCCCTGCATCGGCACCAGACCGAAGGGCGCCAGTTGCTCGCCCAGGTGGGCCAGCAGCCGAGGCGACGCGCCGCTGACCATCAGGGGCGTGCGGATGGAGCGCATCTGGAACGTTTCGCGGCCGGAGGCCGCAGGGGGCGCGTCGCCCAGCGCCGAAGCGGGAATCGAGACGGCCGGATCCGCGTCGGCCCGCCGGGCACTCGGCGGCCGATCGGCCGGCGGCGAGCGGTCCGCCACCTCGAGCATCTGCTCGATGGGTTGGACGCCGACGATCGGCGCCTTGCTCCATTGGAACGCATAGGCCGCGGCGCCGACGAGGCGGCCCTCAATGTAAACGGGCGACCCGCTCATGCCGGCGACGACGCCGGTCTCCTCGAGCCCCGCGCCGCGGCAGCGGATCATGATGAGATCCCGCCCCGGCGAGACGTTCTTGAGGACCGCCAGGACGACGATTTCGAACTCGGTGATCTCGGAGCCGACGAGCGTGGTCTTGCCGACGCCGGTCATGCCGGGCCGAACTTCGGAGAGGGGCATGTAGCGCGGGTCGAGTTCGGCCGCCTGGAGCAAGCCTGCCATCACCGACGCGAGAGCCAGGGACCCGACAAGAATCCGGATACACATCGGCAGCAGCCCTCACATGGAGCCGTCGCAGGGGTGAGGAATGCGGACGGCCGATCGTTCGCGGCCACAGCGGCCGGCGAAGGCGATGGCGCGGCGAGGGAAGTCTAGGTCGCTCGGCCGGGGCGGGCAAGCAAATTCCCATCTTCGCCCGGCCGCGGACGCCTCTGCCCTCGGGTGCACTCGGTGCGCCGGCCGCTCAGACAGGCGTTTTGAGGCCGAGGGCGTCGAGAGTTGCGGGGTCGGGCGCTCGGCGTCCGTCTTTCTCGACGACGACGCTGAAGCCGCCCGCGTAGTCCCACATGGCCCAGCCGATATGGTGCTTTTCCAGGGCGGTGCGCACGTCGCGGATCCAGCGAAGGCGCGCCTCGGGCGGCGAAACTTTGCGGTACACGCCGAACTCGTTGCACGTGAGGCGTACGCCGTGCGCTTTGGCCCATTCGGCGGCGCGGACGACAAGGGCCTCGATCTTGTCGGCGTTCCAGCGTTCTTCGCCATAGCGCCGGAGGATTTGCTTCGCCCTTTCGTCGGCGATGCCAGGGAGTATCTTCTCGACGGCCTCGGGGTCGGCCGGATAGGGCACGTCTTTGAAGTGTCGCCAGAAGTCCGCGCCCCAGGTCGCGCCCTGGTGGGTGAAGTTGTGCGGCTCGTAGAGGTGGAAGTTGTACACGACGTTCGTGTCGGCGACGGGCTCGACTTTCCCCAGTTCGTCCACGTTCGACCAGCGCGGCCCCGTGGCGATAAGCGTGTGGCGGGGGGCCGACGCGCGCATGGCGGCGAGGACTTGCTTCTGGACGGCGTTCCATCGGGCGGCATCCGCAATGACGGGCTCGTTCATCACCTCGAAGAAGACGCGTTCGGGGTCGGTTCCGGCGAGATGGGCGGCCAAGGCCCGCCAGAAGGCGACGAGCCGCTCGACTGCCGCGTCGTCCTTCGCCAGGGGGGTCTTGAAATCGTCGTCCGGATGGAGGTCCACGACGACGGCGACGTTGCGCGCAAGGAACCCCGCGATGGCGGCGTCGAGCAGCGCGAGGCGTTCGGCATGGAAGGGAAGGCTTTCGGGTGCGTCGCTCACGGCCTTCGGATTCAGCGTCAGGCGGACGTGTGAGAAGCCCATCCGGGCGATGAGGTCGAGGTCGCGTTCGGTGTTGTACGTCGTGAGATGCTCTCGGCTATAGTTGCCGCGCGGCGACTGGGCGAACCAGTGCGAGAGATTGATGCCGCGCGCCAGGCGCGCGAAGCGCGCGTCGCTCACCCCCTCGGACGGCGAAGAGCCGTTCGCCTTGGCCGCAAGCATCAGGCCTGCGCACACGATCACCAGGAAAGCGACCGACCGCATCCACCTCATGGTCACGCCTCCACCGTGAAGCCGGCCAGGTCGAAGCCGTCGGCCGTCGCGACGGCCGCGGCGGAGCAGACAGGCTTCTCCAGACGAGCGAACGCGCCGCCGGAGACGATCCACTCGGCGGCTTCCTGGGCGGTTTCGGCCTCGAAGTCGCTCGAGTAATCCGGCCGCGGATCGTTCACCTCGTAGGTGGCGAAATAGAAGGCCTTGCCCGCCTCCAACGCGAAGGAGCGGACGTGCAGGCCGTCCGCCCGCACGATGCCGCCCCACCCTTCGGCGGCGCCGCGGGCGACAGCGACGGCGATTCGCGGCGTATTGAAATCGTCCTTCTCATAGTCCAGGACGATGAGCGACTCCGCGAGCGCGTCGCGGATGCTCATGCCGCTCGCGATCTTCTCGGCAATCGGGTCGGTCTGCGAACCGTTCGTGGCGACGGCCACCACGCGCCCCGCGCCCTGGGCCACACGGACGCAGTTGTAGGCGATGTACGGGTTCTTCGAGAGGTCGGACTCGTGGCCTTCGCGCGGGACGATGGCCAGGCCGCGCGGCGTCCGGACGGTCCGGCGATTGGGAAACGAGCGGCTCGAGACGCGGTACATGACGGCGTTGTTTCCGTTGGGGGTGCGGCCGACGGCGACGATGCGTCCGACGTACATGGGGTTGCTCCTGCCATGATAAAGTGTCAGAGACCTTCCGTTGCATCTAACAAAACCTTATCCCGCCATCTCTGCCGGGGACGGAGGGACGAAAGACACGTCAATGACGAAGGACGAAATCCGAATGTCGAATGAATTCCGAAATCCGAATGATGAAACGGAGGCGCGCAGTTCGGATTTCGTCATTCGGAATTGATTCGTCATTCGAGTTTCGCCATTCGGATTTTCCCTCTGTCTCTTTGTCCCTCGCCGCCGGTACGCGGCGGCATTCTGTTAGAGACCCTCTGGCTCGTCCGCCGGGAGCGGCTTTTTCGTTTCCGCCTCGCCGACGGAGCCTTTGATGACGGCGCGGGCTTCCTCGGCCGTGACGCTGAGGGCCACCGAGAGCGACTCGATCCGCTCGGCGGGAGGCATGATCATCCCGCCGGAAATGACGTACTGGAACGCCTCATCCACGGTGATCGGCAGGTCAATGACCTCGCGGCGGGGAACCGAGACGCAATAGCCCGTCACGGGGGTGGGGGAAGTCGGCACGAAGACCGTGAGGAGTTCCTGCTCGGTTTTTTCCGAGAGGGCGCGGAAACTGCGCCCCGTGACAAATCCGATGGACCAGAGGCCCCGGCGGGGGTACTCAACGGCGACGACGCGGCGAAACTCGCCCGCCCGCTCCGAGAAGAAAAACTCCGACACCTGTTTCGCGCCCGGATAAATCCGCCGGAGCAGCGGCACGTGCACGAGCCACGATTCCACGAACCGCAACAGCCGGTTCCCGATGAACGTCCCCAGAAAATACGCGCCGACCGCAAGGCCGATGATGGACCCGACCGGGCCGAGCCACCACATCCAGTACTGGCTGTACCAGGCCAGCACGCTGCCGGCCGTCGGCACGCCCGCGGCATCGTACTCGCCGAGGGGGATGCCGGACACCCAGTGCACGACGTGCATGATGGCCGTATTGACCGGCTGGCCGAGGTAGCGATAGACGAACGAGAGGCCGAGCACGAGGACGACGAGCGTGAGGAGGCTCGGCACGAGGGCGGCCAGCCCGCGCCAGAACGAACGTTTTACGCTGCGCATCAGATCCATTGACCGCTCCCCGACAGTGGAATGCGACACCCCTAATTCTACAACGCTATCTCAACGCAGAGATCGCGGAGAGCGCAGAGATAAGATTTTCTTCACAACTTACACCGCGTGCCCCGGCCTGGGCCGGACGCTGTTCCTCAGCCACAAGCCGTAGCGCGGGGGTTTATTCCCCGCGCTACCATTTTTCCTTTTGACCCCTTGACGGCCGTTCTCTGCGTTCTCCCCATGTAAGAAAGGGGCCCTCTGGGCTGCGGTTAAGAACACAGCGTAGTAGTACTAACCGGAGTCCCATAATAGCAGAGCGGGACGCCTTTCGCAACAGGCGGGGTGTGACTAGATTTTCCGGCGAACGTTAGGTCTTTGTAGCGCGGGGCTTTACGCCCCGCGCGGTCCCGGCGCACCGGGACGCACGGCTGGACAAGGCCCGCCGTGCCACACACGGATTTGAAAGCGGCCTCGACGACGTGCCACTATTTGCGGCCACACCCCAACAGCCAGGGGAACCCAATTTGCTTGCGGGTCGGCCTCGCGGCCGTATAATCGTCTGGGGTAGGTTTTTCGAGGCTCCGTTTCATGTTCTCGCTTGCCGGTTCCAGAACTGTTACGGAAGGCGCGGCGCGCGGGCTGGCGGTCGCGCT
>JAPLMM010000246.1 GCA_026387035.1 Planctomycetota bacterium | reverse complement strand
CCCGTCGCGTCCGAGGCGGACCTCGACGGTCCTGGAGCGCCGGTCCGCCCGGGCGGTGATGCGGTACGATCCGAAGAAAGCGCGGACGGCGATGCGTCCTTCCTCGTCGGTCCTTCCGGCGGCATCGGTCCGCCAGAGGTGCTGGATCAGGCGGTCGAGGGCCTCGTAGGCTGGTTTCGGCGAGAGGTCCGCCCGGAGCAATCCCCCCGGCGCGTTCTGCCACGCGAAGGCATCCGACAGGTCCCACCACGAGATGCTCGCGACCTCGGGACGGGCGAACGCTTCCGTGTAGAACCGCCGGACGGCCTCGGCCTGTTCGGTCTCCTGGTCCGGCCCGCCGAGGATCGTGATGGCCGACACGTGGACCGGCAGCCCCGCGTCGCCGCGAGGCGTGCGGGCCGCCGCCGCCTCGTCCAGAGTCCGGCGCACGAGGTCCACGGGCCAGGCGCCCGCGTGCTGATGCGCGAGGACGCCGACGCCCGCGACCGGCAGGCCGGCGGCCTGGAGCGCCGCCGCCCGCTGCGCGAGCCGCCTGGCGTCCGGGTCGTGCAGGATGAGGCCGCCCTTCGGTCCGGCCGACGCCGCCCAGCGAACGACTTCGTCGGCCGACACATCGGCCGGTCCGACTTTGATCTCCCCCTGGACGGGGGTGAAAATGTCCCACCAGTCGATGCGGCCGGCGTATCGCGCGACGAGCCCGCAGACGTGCGACTCCGCCGCCTCCCGCGCCCCGCCGGGCGCCATCTCGGCCGCCCATCGCGGGACCGTTTCCTCGAGGAGCACCGGGTCGCCCTTGACGGAAAGGTTTTTCTTCTCGGCCCATCGGAGCATCCGGTCGATCGTGTCGAACTCGCGGCGGCCCTGGCGGGGTTCGATCGCGGACCAGTAGAGCGGCACGGTCACCAGGTTGAAGAGGTGCGTCAGCGCGTCCTCATACAGCCGGTTCTTCCGCTCGTTGCCCCATTGGCCGAGGGCGAACGCGTTGCATCCGAACAGAAACTCATGCTGCGTCTGGACGATCTCGACCTCGGCCCCCTCGACGCGCCCGCCCTCGGCGTCGAGGACGCGGACCGTCAGGTCCCGCTGGCGCCAGTTGCGGATGTCGCTTTCGAGGCGGGCCATCAGGACGTGTTCCTTCTCCACCTGGTCCGCCAGCCGCCGCGTGTCCTGGAGGACGTCGGCCAGGCGAAGCGCCGCGGAGGCGGCATCGCGCTCCGACACGCGCGCCCCGCCGAGCGTTTCCCACGCTGCCGCGGCGTCGGCCATCGCGGCCAGGAGATTCCTCGTCTCCGCGCCGAGCGATTCCGACAGGCCGGTGGCGGCATCGACGGCCGCCGAGGCCGCTTCGGGCGATTCCCCTGCCCCGTCGCCCCCCAGCCGATAACCCCACTCCGCCGCCAGCGACTTGAAAAACTCGAGGCCCAGCGACCGCGCGCCCGAGTATTCCCCGAACGTCGCGTACCCCTCCGGCAGCGCTTCCAGACGCGCACGCCGCATCTGGAGGTCCGTGAGCGTCTGCTCGGCCCACGCCGCCAGGTAGAGCGTCGCCTCGGCCCGCCGCTCCAGCGTGACAGGGTCGTCGAGGCGGTACTCCTCGGCGAGCGCCGCGGGCACGTCGGCCTGGTGCTGGACCTCGATGGGCCGATTCTTGTCGTCCGCCACACGGACGGAGAACGCCCACTGCGCCCCGTAGTCCACGACGCGGACGAGCAGGCGATGCCAACCGCTCTTCAGTTCGACCACGATCTCCTCGGCGTCCGCGCGCCAGGAACGTTTCACGTCGTGTTCGAGAAGCACCCAGCCGTCGATCTCCGCGCGGACCGCGTCGTCGCTCCCCAGCCTGAGGACGTACGTCCCGTCCGCCGGCACATGGAAGAACGTGTGCGCCAGGGCCGTGCCGGTCGGCGGGTCGGGAAACAATCGGCGAAGGTCCACCCGGCCGTCCTCTTGGGCGCTCGCCCGGAGCCAGACCCGCCCCAGCGAATAGAGGCCGGGATACCCGACGGCGTCGGGCGCGAGCGCGGGGACCGCCAGTTTCGTCCCCTCCAGGGGCCCGCAGACGGCCCAGTCGCGCAAGAATCCGCCGGTCCCGCGCGCCGCGCATGGGGCTGCCATGGCGAGCATGATGAGCAGCGCCGCCGCCAGCGTCCGGCACGGATTGGATGGAACGTGTTTCACGGCTCGTCTTTCCCCGGGGCGCGGGAACACTTCTGAGCGGCTCTGACCGCAAGCATTTTAACACAAGGGACGGGGCGAGGTTACGGTCGGGATGGGGCGAGAGCGGCGGTCTATGTCCGGAGGACGAGACGGGGTTCCGCGTTCCGGGCTCCGCGTTGGCTGCGGTGAGCCGGAAATTACCCCTGGGGTAATTTCCGTCTAACATGTGGGCTGGGCAGAGGTTACCGTGATTTTCTGGAACACTCAGGAGGACTGGAGGGCCAAGGCGGCGAGTTTGGCGGCGAGGCGGGCGGCGGCAAAATCGCTCGCCGCGTCGCCCTGGGCCGAAAGTTCCACCACGTCCGCCCCCACCACGCGGTGCTTCGAGAAAACGCGCTCCAGGAGGCGCATCGTTTCCCACCATCCGAGTCCGCCCGGCTCCGGCGTGCCGGTCGTCCGGATGACGCCCGGGTCGAGGCCATCGACGTCCACCGTCACATAGACGGGGCCCTCGAGGGCGTCGGCGGCCTCCAGAAGCGCATCGGAGCCGGCAAACTTGTTCGCCCAGAAGATCGGCAGGCCGTGCGCCTCGGCGAACTGGATTTCCTCTCGGCAGGCGCTCCGGATGCCGACGTGGACCGTCCGGTGTCCGTCCTCGACGATTCTGCGCATGACGCAGGCGTGGCTGTAGGGGGTCCCTTCCCAGGAGTCGCGGAGGTCGGCGTGGGCGTCCAGTTGAAGGACGGAGAGGCGTCCGTGCTTCTTGGCGGCGGCCCGCACGAGGCCGAGCGTGATCGAGTGCTCCCCGCCGAGGGCGAGCACCCACTTGCCGTCCGCGTACAACCGGCCGGCCACGGCCGTCAGGCGGTCCGTCATCGCGTCCGGCGCCCCGAGGGCGGGCGCGACCGACGGATGCGTGTGGATGGGGCCGTCGGCGAGGTCGCACCCGAGGTCGGGGTCGAAAGTTTCGACCTGTCGGCTGGCGGCGAGGATGGCATCGGGTCCGCCGCGCGTCCCGGCGCCGTAGGACGTCGTCGCCTCGAACGGAACCGGCAGGACGACGACGCGGGCCTTCGCGTAAGCGGAAGTTTCCGCGGGCAGGCCGAGGAAGTTCGGCGGGATGAGTTCCGGTTCGTCCATGGTCTGGCGGCGCTCGGCCTTCGCTATTCGAAGAGGTCCTGCTGTCCGGTGACGAAGACGGCGGCGGCGAGGACGGTGGTCCATCGTCCGAGTTTGCAGCACTCGTCGCTCTGGGTGACGTTGCGCGTGGTGACGATCTTGCCGCTCATCAGGTAGATCTGTTTGCGTTCGTCGTAGGCCGATTCGGGGTCGAACTCGAGTCCCAGGGTGGTGGCGAGCATGGTGGCGGCCAGGTCCTCGGCGTAGTCGCCGGCGATGGCGCCCGTCTGCCCGAACGCGTGATGCTCCGAGAGATACCCGTACTGCGTTCCCTCGGCGGGAACCGCCAGGCCGATGGAGGCGGCCACCAGACGGTTCGGCTCGTTGTCGGCCGCCTGAGCAATCACGCAGTAAACGATTTGTCCGGGGGGCAGTTGGGCGAGGCCCTTTTCTCGCGGCACGATCTTGCATCCGGGCGGAAAGATGCTGGAGACGCGCACGAGGTTGTATTTCTCGATGCCGGCGTCGCGCAGCGCCAACTCGAAACTCGCCAGTTTCTCGCGGTGAATCCCCACGCCCTTCGTGAAGAACACCTGCTTTGGCACCATCTCTTGTTTCTCCTTATCGTCGGCGCCGCCCCGGCTCGGCGCCGCACCCTTTATTTTTGCGCGGCGGTTCTCCTGAACCGCCGCGATTTCCATCCCAGCGCGCCGGGATTGGGAGGGTGGCGGGTCGGGAGACCCGCCACCCTTTTCGTTATGAAACCCGTTCCATTCTCCCACCCCTTGGAAGCGCGCCATTGTGCGCCTCGAGGGCGATTCTACAAGAGTTTTTTCAGCCGGCGTTTCAGGGCCCGGATCGCCCGGCCGCGGTGGCTCAGACGGTTCTTCGCCGACGGCGCCAGTTGGGCCATCGTCCGCCCCTCCGAGGGCACGAAGAAATAGGGGTCGTACCCGAAGCCGTTCGCGCCCGCGGGCCGGTCCGTGATCCGCCCCTCACAGGCCCCTTCGGCCACGAGGAGGACGCGGTCCGGCGTGGCCAGGGCGACCACACACCGGTATCGGGCCGTCCACGTCTCTTTCGGATGGTCCGCGAGCGCCTCCAGGAGCGTGCGGTTGTTGAGGTCGTCGTTTCCTTCCTCGCCGCCCCAGCGGGACGAGCGGACGCCCGGCCGACCGCCGAGCGCGTCCACCTCGAGGCCCGAGTCGTCGGCCAGGGCCCACTGGCCCGTCGCCTGGGCGTAACCGAGCGCCTTGGCCTTCGCGTTTTCCTCGAACGTGTCGCCCGTCTCGGGGACGGTCGGCACGCCGGGAAAATCCGCCAGCGAGCGGACCTCCAGGTCCAGCCCGCCCAGGAGGACGGCCATCTCCTCGAACTTCTTGCGGTTCCGCGTCGCGATCACCACCGTTCGCGCCATCCCTCGGACCTCACATCTTCGTCGCCGTCACCGACCCGACGAGGACAAAGTCCAGGTTCTTCAAGCCCCGCGCCAGGCGCGGGCTTTTGCGGACCATCTCTTCCGCGAGGCCGGCCGCGTCGAGAACCTGGCGCGTCGCCTCCGGGCTTTGGATCGCGAGGCGCTTGTCTTTCGCGGCGCGCTGGAGGGCGGCGGCCAGGGCGTCGGCAGCGGCACGGTCCGCCCCGAGTTCGGCCGCTTCGGGGCTCCCCGCCGACAGGCCCACCTGCCCGATCCGCGCCCGCTTGACTGGGCCGAGCGACTCGACCAACTGTTTGACGAGCGCCTCGACCAGGGGCCCGATCTCCCGCTCGTGCTGCGCGACGCCCGATGCCTGCCCGCGACCCGCCGCCACGCCCGTCTCCGTGCTCACCAGGCTCAGCGTGACGCGATAGAGGACCTTCGGCAGCGGCGGCCGGGTGGATACCGCAGCCTCGCGGCCGGGAATCCGGATCGCCGTCGAGGGCACCGGCGTCGCCTGGTCCTCGATCCGCAGGTACGGAAACGCCCGCAGAATCTCCAGCGCTTTCGGATGGACGATCGTCGGCTTCCCGCCCGGCCGGCCGATCTTCGACGCGTCGTCGAAAAGGTCCGGACCGAACGCCCCGATCGTAACCATGCTCAGGTGCGGACCGTGGTAAACGTACGCCTCCCTGCCCTCCTTGCGCAACTTGGCGGCATAGGCCTGGGCGTTTTCCTTTCGGCCGGGCGATTCCCATCCCGCCACGTACAGGCTGTAGACGCCCGGCGCCTCTTCCAGCGCCCACGAGGTTTTCGGGGCCGGCTCCGGCACGGGCACGAGCATCACGCCCTGGAACGGGTACTGGCCGCGAGCGTCCCGGATCCGGCGTACCCGCCCCAGCATCTCCCGCGCCTGGGCGTCTTTCCACGTGCGATACCGGCCGACGCACACGGCCGCGTAGTCGGGCCCTTCGACCACGAAGACGTCCGGCAGTTTCTGGTCCGCCAGTTCGCCGGCCAGACGGTCGGCGCTCGGGCGCGCCTCCGGCCCTTGGTATTCGACCAAGAGGATCGTCAAATCCCGCTGCGCGGGTTCGCATCCGCCGACCGCCACGACGACCGCGACGGCGGCCAGCGCCAGGCCCGCCAGGGCCGCGCCTGCGGCGCTCATCGCCCACGGGTTATTTTTGACCCGGTCGCTCATGTTCCGCCTCCTCGGGCGCCTACGGTCTTCGCAGCGCCCGCCAAGGCGGGCGGCGAACACCCTTTCGTTTGCCGTTTGGCCGTTCAATCCGCAATCCGAAATCCGCAATCCGCAATCGAAACATTCCGCGTTGGAAGTCTTCGTCGTTCATTCCGCGTTCTGCATTCTGCGTTCTGATTTGAGGACCTTCGCCAGAACGTCCAGCCCTTCGTCGAGTTGTCCTTGCGTGATGTTCAGGGGCGGCATGATCCGCAGCACCGTCCCATGGGTGCAGTTGATGTGCAGGCCCTTCGCCAGGCACGCCGAGGCGACGCCCGCCCCGCTTTCGGTCAGTTCCACGCCGATCATGAGCCCCGCGCCGCGGACCTCGGCGATGAGAGGCACATCCTGCTTCAGTTCCAGCATCCGCTGCTTCAGATACGCCCCCATCTTCTGGGCATTTTCCAGGAGGTTCTCGTCGCGGATGATCTCGAAGACCGCGCATCCGGCCGCCGCCGCCAGCGGGTTCCCGCCGAACGTCGAGGCGTGCGTGCTGGGCTTCAGGTGCTCGGCCACTTCGGGCTTGGCCGCCAGCGCCCCGATCGCCGTCCCGCCGCCCAACTGCTTGGCCATCGTCATGATGTCCGGTTCGACGCCCGGCACCTGATAGCCCCACCACGTGCCGCACCGCCCGACGCCCGTCTGCACCTCGTCGAAAATCAGAACCATGCCTCGCTGGTCGCACAGGTCGCGCAAGGCCCGGAGGAACTCGGGTTCAGCCACGTTGATGCCGCCCTCGCCCTGGATCGGTTCGACGAGGATGGTCGACGAGGATGGCGGCGGTTTCGCCGTCCACCAACTTTTCGACGGCCTTCAGGTCGTTCAGCGGCGCGTACGAGAAACCCGGCACGAGGGGCGCGAAGCCCTGCTGGTACTTCGGCTGGGCCGTCGCCGTGACCGCCGCGAACGTCCGCCCGTGGAAACCGTTTTCAAAGGAGATGATCTTGTACTTCTCCTTGGCCGTCGCCAGGCGCGCGAGTTTAATGGCGCCCTCGTTCGCCTCGGCGCCGGAGTTGCAGAAGAAGCATTTGCCGCCGAACGAGGTCTTGGCGATCCACTCGGCCAGGCGGCCCTGAGGCTCGGTGTACCAGGTGTTCGGCATGTAGATAAGTTGCGCCGCCTGCTTCGCGATCGCCTCGACCAGGCGCGGATGGCAGTGTCCCACGCCCGTCACCGCCCACCCGCTGAAAAGGTCCAGGTAGCGTTTCCCGTCGGCGTCCCAGATGTACGGCCCTTCGCCGCGCACCGCCACCAGCGGCAACCGCGTGTAGTTGGCCATGACGTACTTGTTGAACAGGGCGATGACTTCCTGCGTTTTCATGTGCTCTCCTGACAAGCGGGTTGTGTGGCACGGCCGGCCTTGCCCGGCCGTGCGCCTTACGCGCTTATTGCGACGCGAGCACTTGTCGGCATCGCGCGCAGAGGTTCTTCGGCTCGCCTTGGCCGACGCTCGGCCACCAATTCCAGCACCGCTCGCACCTCGAATACTTCTGCGGCAGGAGGACGGCGGAGGCGAACCGTTTTTGGTCGGCTTCGCCGGCCTCGGCCCGCTCGCCCTCGAGCGCCTCGGATTCCTCGGGCGAAACGATCACCAGTTCGCTCACCAGGAGGAGCGCCGCGAGCGTCTCCGTGCCGACCTTCGCCAGTTCCGCCCGTTCCTTTTCGTCTGCCGGCGCCAGGGCCACCCGTGCCTCGGTGTGCTTCGCAAAACGTCCCTTCTTGCGGAAGACCTCGAGCAGGGCGTACGCGTCGCGCCGGACGTCCATCAGCCAGTCCCAGTGGGCCAGGAGGTCCTCGTCCAGGAGGTTCGCGTCAACCTCGGGCCAGCGCGCGAGGTGTACGCTCGGCTCGCGCGTGCCCCCGGCCGCGGGCGCGAGGTGCTGCCACGCCTCCTCCGCCGTGTGCACCAGGATCGGCGCGAGCAGGCGCACGAGCACGTCGGCCGTCTCGGCCATGGCCGTCTGGGCGCTGCGGCGGCGCGGCGAGTCCGCCGCGTCGCAGTACAGACAATCCTTCTGCACATCTAGATAAAAAGCGCTCAGGTCGGTGACGCAGAAGACGTGGACGAGGCTGAAGACGCGATGGAACTGGAACGCTTCCATCTGGGCCGTCACGTCCGCCGCCAGTTGCTGCGCCCGCGCGAGGAGCCACCGGTCGATTCCCTCCAGGTCGGCCGGCTTCACCGCGTTCTTCTTCGGGTCGAAGTCCCCCGTGTTCCCCATCAGGAACCTGAGGGTGTTGCGGATCTTGCGGTAGGCGTCCTGGAGGTTCGAGATGAGGGCGTCGGAGGCGCGGATGTCGTAACTATAGTCGGTGCTGGAGGCCCAGAGGCGCACCACGTCCGCCCCGAGCCGCCCAACCTCGTCCAAGACGTTCACCGTGTTGCCGAGGCTCTTCGACATCTTGCGGCCCTCTTCGTCCACCACGAAGCCGTGCGTGACGCACGTGCGGAACGGCGCCTGGCCCCGCGCCACCACGGCCAGCACGAGGCTCGACTGGAACCATCCGCGGTGCTGGTCCGAGCCTTCGAGGTAAAGTTCCACCGGCATCCCCAGGTTCTCGGCCTCGCAGACGCTCCGCCAGGACGCGCCCGAGTCGAGCCAGACGTCGAAGACGTCGGTCTCCTTGCGCCACGTCCGGCCGCCGCAGTCGGGGCACGCCGGGGCCTCGCCGAAAATCTCTTCGACCGTCGCCTCGTACCACGCGGTGCTTCCCTTTTGGCCGAAGAACTTTCCCGCGGCGCGCATCATGTCGCCCGTCAGGACGGCCCGGCCGCACGCTTCGCAGTAGAGGGCCGGGATCGGCACGCCCCAGAGTTTCTGCCGGCTGATGCACCAGTCGGGGCGCGTCTCAATCGTCCCGCGGATCCGCGCTTCGTTCCACGCCGGCACCCACTGGACGCCGCCCACCGCCTCGAGCGCCCGCTGGCGCAGGCTCTTGCCCGTCTCGCCGGAGTCCAGCGCAACGAACCACTGCTCGGTCGCCCGGAAGATGACGGGCTCCCGGCACCGCCAGCAGTGCGGATACCGGTGGACCGTCGTTCCCTCGGCCACGAGGTGCCCCGACTCGGCGAGGCGCGCGAGGATGATCGGGTTGGCTTCCCAAACCGTCTTCGCGCGGATCCACTCCGGCACGGTTTCGTCGAACCGTCCGTCCCCCAGGACCGGGCTGTACGCCGGCAGGCCGCGCCGCATGCCCAGGAGGTTGTCCTCGCGCCCGTGGCCGGGAGCGATGTGCACGAGGCCCGTGCCCTCTTCGAGCGTCACGACGCTCGCGTCGGCGACGACGCGGCGCACCTCGCCTCCCTCCGGCGGGCCCATGAATGGATGCTCGTAGGGAAGGCCAGCGAGTTCGGCCCCCGGGATCGGGCCGGACTTGGTGAGAATCTCAACTTCGCCCAGCCGCGCATTCTTCGCCGCCGTCGCGACGAGATCTTCCGCGATCACTGCTGTGTACTTCCGGCCGCCTTTCGTGAATCGCACAATCGCGTACGTATACTCCGGGTGCACCGCCACCGCCAAGTTGGCCGGCAGCGTCCACGGCGTCGTGGTCCAGACCATGAGATGAAGTGGCTCGCCCCGTCCCTCTAGATCGACGCGAAGAAGCGGGACGCGGCCCAAACCACCGGCCGCATGTTTCTTCATGGGCGCTAGTTTGAAAAGGACAAAGAGGCTCGGCCCCTCGTCGTCGGCGTACTCGAGTTCCGCTTCCGCAAGGGCCGTCTCGCACGACGCGCACCAATGGATCGCCCGCCGGTCGCGGTACAAGAGGCCCTCGTCGGCCAGCGCCGCCAGGACTTCCATCTGGCCTTCCTCGTACGCCGGGTCGAGCGTAAGGTACGGCTTGTCGAACCGCCCGAAGACGCCCAGGCTCTGGAACTGTTCGCTCTGGACCTTGGCGAAGTGGAGGGCGTACTGGCGGCATTGCTCGCGGATCTCGGTCGCGCTCAAGCGGTCGGCCTTCGCCCCGAGTTCCGTCCGCACCTTGTGCTCGATCGGCAGGCCGTGGCAATCCCAGCCGGGGATGTACGGTGAATCGTAACCGCGCATCGTCTTGTACTTCACGACGATGTCCTTCAGGATCTTGTTGATGCCGGTCCCGATGTGGATGTCGCCGTTCGCGTACGGCGGGCCGTCGTGAAGGACGTACCGTCCCTTCGGATGCTCCGCGGCGCGGATCATCCGATAGAGGTCCATTTCGGCCCATCGGCGGCGGAGGTCCGGCTCGTGCTGGACCAGGTTCGCCTTCATCGGGAACTCGGTCCGCGGCAGGTTGAGGGTGTTTTTATAGGCGCTTTCGCCCATGGTCGTGTTCCTTGCTCAAACGCGCCCCGCCCTCCTTCGCCCTTTGGGCTACGGCGGGCAAGCACGCGGGGCGGCTAAACATTTAGCCGGTCGCCTTGGCGACCGCGTCATGTGAAAATAATACCCTGGCGACGCTTCGCTTTCCGGCACGCTCCTTTCCGCCTTCGCCCCGGCGCGCCGGGGCTATGGTGGACGAGTCAGCAAATATCCGCGAGCAGAACCCCGTGGAACCGCGCAGGATATCGGCTTGCTGGCGCGGCTGTCAACTTTCTTTTTGCCCGGCCGGTACGGCGTCAGTTACGGTTGGTCCGGGGATTATGTAGCGCGGGGCTTTATGCCCCGCGCGGCCCTGCGCGGGGGATAAACCCCCGCGCTACAGTCGGCAAGAGCGGTCGCCACAACCGTAACTCACGCATTACCCCGCCGGACCCCTCTCCCTGGAGTGTGACATAGGGTTGTCACGGGGTTTCCGTCCGGCGGCGGGTTTTCCTCGCCTTCGTCGCCGCTTGCTGCCAATGATACCGCAACGGCAGGACGGCCGCAGACAACGACCCCCGTGCGGAGGTGGGGGGATCCCGCACGGGGTCTTTTTTACCCCTTCGTGCCGTGCACGTCGGACGGCGCGGGCGGGCGGAGGCGGTCCAGGCCGCCCATGTACGGCCGGAGGGCC
>JAPLMM010000245.1 GCA_026387035.1 Planctomycetota bacterium | reverse complement strand
GTCCGCGCCTATGCCGTGCAGAAGGTGATGGCGAACATCGACGCGGCCGCGGAACTCGGGGCCGGCGTTTACATCTTCTGGGGCGGGCGCGAAGGCACCGACGTGGACATCGGCAAGGACCCCGTCGAGGCCTTGAAGCGGTTCCGCGAGTGCATGAACTTCCTCTCCGAATACGTTCTGGAGCAGGGCTACCGGATGGTCTTCTCCATCGAGCCGAAGCCGAACGAGCCAAGGTCCGACACGTACCTTGCGACGGCCGGCCACGCCCTGGCGTTCATCGCGACGCTCGCGCATCCGGAGATGGTGGGCGTGAACCCCGAGTGGGCGCACATCAAGATGGCGGGCCTCAACCCCCTGCACGAGTTCGCCCAGTGCCTCGAAGCGGGAAAACTCGTGGACATTCACCTCAACGCCCAGAAACCGCTCCGCTACGACCAGGACATGAGTTTCGGGGCCGACAATCCGAAGGAGGCGCTCCTGGTCGTCAAGTTGCTTTCCGACTACGGGTACGCCGGCTGCAAGACCTTCGATGCGCATCCGTACCGGACGGAGGCGGACCCGTGGGACTTCGTCGAGCGGTGCATGCGGGCGTACAAGGCCCTCGAGATCAAGGTGGACGAGGTGAACGCCGACGTGCAACTCTGCGCGATGCTCGAGGAACTGCACAACGCGCCGGGCGCGGAGTATAACGAGTTGCTCGGCGCTTATTCCTCGAAGGCCGCCGACCGGCTGCGCAAAGCGAAGTTGGACCCCGACGCGCTGGCAAAACGCCCGCTCCTCTACGAGCGGATCGACCAGCGCCTCACGGAAATCCTCCTCGGCGTGGCGTAAGCCGCTTGCGGCTTAGCCAACGCCCGAGCCCGCCGCGGACGCGGCGGGTCACGTCCCACCGCGCGGCGCCGCGCCCTCGGCTGACGCGATCACCGCGGCCGCGAGTGCAATCGCGGCCGTCTCCACGCGAAGCACCGACCGCCCGAGCCGCACCGCAACCGCCCCCGCCGCGCGCAGGAGCGCGCGCTCCCCTTCCGCAAGACCGCCTTCGGGTCCGACGACGAGAAGGATCTCCTCGTCCGCGCGGCGTGCCATCGCTTCGAGCACCGGCATGGCGTCGGCGGTCGTGTCGCCGACAAGGATAAGCGCGCCGGATGCCCGCGCGAGGACGTCGCCGAGCGGGGCGGCGTCCTCGATGGCCGGCAGCCAGTTGACCTGGGCCTGCTTGGCCGCGGCCGCGCAGTGGCCGAGCCATCGCTCGCGCTTGGCGGCGGAGAGAGGTTCCTTTCCGGCGACGCTCCGCTCGAAGATCGTGGGCCGAAGCGACGCCAGGCCGAGTTCCGTCGCCTTCTCGACGAGCCAGTCGGCCCGGCTCCCTTTCGGGACGGCAAACGCGAGATGGACGAGCCCCGGCGCGCCGGGGGCCGGCCGGCTCTCGGTCCACGCCCGTTCGACCGCGACCGCGACGCGTCGGCGGTCGGCGTCGGCGATGCGTCCCTCGGCCCGCCGGCCGCGACCGTCGAACAGTTCCACCGCCGCTCCGGCCCGCAGCCGAAGCACGTGCAGGGCGTGGTGGGCTTCGGCGGGGGGCAATTCGGCGCGGGCGGGCGCCTCAGCCGGGAGGTCCGGCACGAAGAAGCGGGGGCGTTTTTCGGTCTCGGCCATGGCGTCGTCCTAAAGCTGGAGGCGGATTATACTGCCCCGCGCGCAGGCGTGCCCGTAGAATGTCGCGAACGGGGGGGCGAGGGAGGACGACGATGGCCGACCGTCTTCGGCCAACTCCTCCGCTGGCACCTGCTTCCCGAAATCACACACAATACTTGACGCTACCCGCCGGGGTTTCGGGCTTGACAGCCAGGCGGGGTCCTTCTATACTGCGGGTCTTGTGCCGGGGCTGGCGGGACCGCCTTGTTGGCCCGCCGCCCCTTTCAGCCCCCGGCGGGCCTGCTCCTTGCGGGTGCGGTCCGGGTGGGGCCATGGGGCGGAAGTCGAAAGCGACGCGATGAACACGAAAACACAATTCCTCAAGCCGGAGCAGGTGGACCGGACGTGGTGGGTCGTGGACGCGACGGACCAGGTGCTGGGCCGGCTGGCGGCGAAGATCGCGCCGATCCTGATGGGCAAACACCGCCCGTCCTACACGCCGAACCAGGACACCGGCGATTACGTCGTCGTCATCCATGCCGAGAAAATCCGCCTGACGGGCTCAAAGGCCCGCCAGAAGGAGTACGACTGGTACACGTACTATCCGGGCGGGCACAAGACGGTGTCGTTCGAGAGGATGATGGAGAAGCATCCGACGCAGCCGGTGGAACTGGCGGTTCGGCGGATGATGCCGAAGGGCCGCCTCGGCCGGCAGATGTTCGCCAAACTGAAGGTCTATGCGGGGGCGGAGCATCCGCACCAGGCCCAGCAACCTCAGGAACTCAAACTGTAGGAGCGCAAGACCGTGTCGCAGGCGCCAACGGAAATCACGAAGGCCAACCCAATCTGGGGCGTCGGTCGGCGTAAGACGGCCGTCGCCCGCGTCCGGCTCTTGCCGGGCGAAGGGCAACTCGTCATCAACGGCCGGCCGGTCGACGAATACTTCAAGGAGGCGAAGGACCGGCGGAGCGTCCTGAGCCCGCTGGTGGCGACGAAGCAGACGCAAGGCTACGACATCTCGGTGAACGTCAAGGGCGGCGGGCCGACGGGCCAGGCCGATGCGGTGAAACTCGGCATCGCGCGGGCCCTGAGGCAGGTGGATTCGAGCCTCGAGCCGATCCTTCGCGCCGGCCAGTTCCTGACGCGCGACCCGCGGATGGTGGAACGCAAGAAATACGGCCAGAAGGGCGCCCGCGGGCGGTTCCAGTTCTCCAAGCGCTGACGGGTATTCAGGCGGGATTTCGAACGAGCGGCTCGGGCGTCCGGGCCGCTCGCTTTTTTGCTCGCACGTTCCGCGTGACAGGCCCCGGGCGGGACCTTACAATGCTTGGCGCTCGGGCGGCCCCCCGGCCGCGGGGCAAACGGCACTTGCGCACCATTAACCACAAAGGCGGAGGCGGAATCAGATGACACGCGTCGGGATCATCGGAGCGAGCGGGTATGCCGCGGGGGACCTCCTGCGGCTGCTTTTGGGGCATCCGGAGGCGAAGATCGTCGCACTGGCGGACCTGCCCGAGAAGTGCGGGCCGTTGGCGAAAATCTTTCCCCAGTTCGCCGGACGGATCGACCTGGAGGTCAAACCGACCGACCCGAAGCGCCTCGCGGGCGCGTGCGACGTCGTCTTTCTCGCCCTGCCGCACTGCGTCAGCCTCCAGTACGTCCCGCCGCTCCTTGCGGCGGGCCTGCGGGTGATCGACTTTTCGGCGGACTATCGCCTGAAGACGCCCGGCCTTTACGAGAAGGTGTACGGCCACCCGGCCGATGAGGCGAACCTCAAGCACGCCGTTTACGGCATGCCGGAACTGTACCGCGAGGAGATTCGCAAAGCGCGGCTGATTGCGAACCCCGGGTGCTATCCGACGAGCGCGATCCTGGGCCTGGCGCCGCTGGTGCGGCAAGGCCTCGTGGCGCCGAACTCGATCATCGTGGACTCCAAGAGCGGCGTCTCGGGCGCCGGGCGGACGCCGAAACTCCTGACGCATTACCCGGAGTGCAACGAGTCGCTCCAGGCGTACGCGATCGGGACGCACCGGCACCAGCCGGAGATCGCCGAGCAACTCTCGCTCATCGGCAAGACGAGCGTGGACGTGCTTTTTGTGCCGCACCTGGCGCCGATGGACCGTGGCATCGAGTCGACGATCTACGCGCGTCTGTTGTCCGAGATCGCGCCGAAGGACGTGGCCGAGATGTACCACGACGCGTACGACGACGAGCCTTTCGTCGTCGTCCGCTCCGAGCCGCCCGCCACGAAGCACGTCGCGGGAACGAATTACGTCCACATCTACCCGACGGCCGTCGGCGGCCGGGCCGTCATCAGCGCCGTCGTGGACAACCTGACGAAGGGTGCGGCGGGGCAGGCGCTTCAGAACATGAACCTGATGTTCGGGCACGAGGAAACGGCGGGTCTGAAATGACCGGGGCGAAGCAGACGAAGGTGGATCCGAAGATCGGCGTGACGTCGGCCAAGGGGTTCCGCGCAGGGGCCGCGACCTGCGGCATCAAGGCGAGCGGAAAGCCCGACCTCGCGGTCCTGGTGTGCGAAACCGAGGCCAGCGCCGCCGCCGTCTTCACCACCAACCAGGTGACCGGCGCGCCGGTCCAGGTGAGCCGGGCGCACCTGGCGAAGCGGCAGACGATGCGCGGGGTGGTGGCCTCCAGCGGAAACTCGAACGTCTGCACGGGCGCGCGCGGCCTGGCCGACGCCAAGGAGATGACGGGCCTTGTGGCGCGCCAGATCGGGTGCCCGTCGGAGGCGGTGCTGGTGGCGTCGACCGGCGTCATCGGGCACTTCCTGCCGATGGAGAAGGTCCGGGCAGGAATCCCCAAGGCCCTGGCGGCCCTGGGGGCAGGTCCCAAGGCCAACGCGGCCTTCGCGCGGGCGATCCTGACGACCGACACGCGCCCGAAACAGGCCGGGACGCGGGTCCGCATCGCCGGGCGAACGGTGACGATCGGCGGAGCGGCGAAAGGGGTCGGGATGATCGCGCCGAACATGGCGACGACGCTGGCGTTTCTGGCGACGGACGCGGCGGTCGAACCGGCGGTCCTGCGGGCCATGCTCGTCCGGGCGGCCGGGGCGACCTTCAACTGCCTCACGGTGGACGGGCACATGTCCACGAGCGACACGATGGTGCTGCTGGCGAGCGGGCTGGCGATGAAGGGCGCGGGGCCGATCGCGGACGGGTCGGCCGAGGCGACGGCATTCGAGGCGGCCCTCACGGCCGTGTGCGCGAGCCTCGCGCACCAGATTGCGGCGGACGCGGAGGGCGGAACGAAGGTGATTGACATCCGCGTGACGGGTGCGGCGAGTGAGGCGGAAGCGCGGCGAGCGGCCCGTGCGATCGCGGACAGCCCGCTCGTCAAATGCGCGTTTTTCGGGGAGGACCCGAACTGGGGGCGGATCGTCTCGGCCGCCGGCGCCGCCGGCATCTCGAGCACGGGCGACTCGATGCGCCTCGTGCTGGGCGACGTGGTCATTTTCGAGCGGGGAACGCCCGTCGGGGCGGACCGGAAGGCCCTCGGGAAGGTGATGAAGGCCCGCGAGATCGCCGTCCACCTCGACCTCGGGGCCGGGCGGGGCGAAGCGCGGTGCCTGACGTGCGACCTGTCGTACGATTACGTCAAGATCAACGCCGAATACACGACGTAGGACAAATCCGAATGGCGAAATCCGAATGACGAATCAAATCCGAAGCCCGAATGACAAAATACTGCAGGCGCGGTTCGGATTTCGTCATTCGGAATTCATTCGACATTCGGGTTTCGTCATTCGTCATTGACGCACGGAGCGAGACCTTCAAGGGGCGGCGCCCCGCGAACGGGACGGCAATCCATGGCTTCATCCGCCGCCGTCTATCGCGCCCGCTGGGTCATCTCAAACCGAGAGGGGCCCATCGAGGACGGGGCCGTCGTGTGTGCCGACGGTCGGATCGCGCGCGTGGGTCGGTGGTCGCGGCTCCAACCGCACGTCGGCCTGAAGGACGGGGTGAAGCATTTCGACGACTCGGCCCTCCTCCCCGGATTGGTGAACGGGCACACACACCTGTCGCTGTCGGACATGAAGGGGAGGCTCCGGCCGACGAAGCACTTCGCGGCGTGGATCGGCCGGCTGACGGCGCGGCGTCTGGCGCGGACGAAGGGCGCGATTCGCCGGGCGGTCCGGCAGGGGACGGAGGAAAGCCTCGCGGCCGGGACCGTGGCGGGGGCGGACGTGACGACGGAGCCGGCCTTCGACGACGCGCTGGCCGGCGGCCCGCTCCGCTGGCGGGTCTTCGGCGAGGTGCTGCGCTTCGGCGAGGCCGGCCGGAAGTTCACAGAGGAACGGATCGCGGACCTGGAGGCCCTGAAGGCGCAAACGGGCCTGGAGGTGGGCCTGGCGCCGCACGCTCCGTACACGCTCGGCATCGAGGATTTTATGCGGGCTCGCCGGGAGGCGGACGCGCGGGGCTGGCCCGTTTCGGCCCACCTGCACGAGACGCTGGACGAGATTGAGTTTACGCGCAGCGGCCAAGGGGACCTTCACAAGTGGCTCTCGCTCGTGCGGTTCTTGCCGAAGGACCTGGCGCCGCTCGGGAAGCGTCCGATCCCGGCGCTGGCGGAGGCGGGATTTTTCACGGGCCCGGTCCTCGTGGCGCACGGCAACTATCTGACGGATGAAGAGATCTGGATTCTTGCGCGGAGCGGTTCGAGCGTCGCCTATTGCCCGAGGAGCCACGCGTTCTTCGGGCACGCGGACCATCCGTGGCGGCGGCTGCTCGCGGCGGGGGCGAACGTGTGCCTGGGGACGGACAGCCTGGCGTCGAGCCCGAGCCTGTCAATCCTGGACGAGATGCGGTACGTCGCGGCGCGGGAGGCGGACGCGGAGCCGCGGCTGCTTCTGGAGATGGCGACGGTGCGCGGGGCGCGGGCGCTGGGGTTCGCCGACGATCTGGGGGACCTGGCCGAGGGGTTGCGGGCGGACTTCTGCGTGGTCGGCCCCGTCGCGCCGGGGAAGGAACCTCTGGCGGCGATCCTCGCGGGGGAAGGGAACATTTCAAGAGTCGTCCTCGGCGGGCAGGCCCGGCCGGGCACTTGCCCGCAATAAACCGTTGAGGATGGGCGTTTGGCTGCGTGAGGGGATTCTTGCGCGCTGATGGTCCCGGCCGGAACGACTGTTGCAGCCGAGGCCGGCGGATGGTAGATTGGTCCCTCACACCCCGGAATGGAAGACCGGAACGATGGTTTCAGCCCCGAGACATCTGGTGCTCGTTATCCTGGCGGCGGCGGTCGCCGGGGGATGCGCGAAGTGGTACACGGCGGACGCGGACCGCGAAGTGTATGGCATTGTGGCGAAGAAATACGAGCGGGCGCTCGACCAGGAGCGGCCTTTCACCATCGAGCCGGACCGCGAGGTGCGGGCGCGCCTTGAAGGGGCGCCTAATGACGCGGGGGGCATCTCGAAGGTGCCGACGGACCTGGAGGGAGCGGAACTGCCGCCGCCCCTTCCCGAACAGGGGCCGAACACGGTCGTGCTGACGGCGGCCGATGCGCTCAGGCTGGCGGTCCGCGCGAGCCGCGAGTACCAGAGCCAGAAGGAGGACGTGTACCTGGCGGCGCTGACGCTGACGTTCGAGCGGTACCTTTTCCGTCCGCACCCGTTAGCGACGGGAACGGCGAACCTGAATAACGACCCGTGGGCGCGGGACCGGACGTACGACGGCAGCGCGGAGGTTGGGATTTCACAGCAGTTGGCGGACGGGGCGACGTTCGTGGGGAGCCTGGGCCTGACGGCGCTGAAGTTTCTGAACAAGGATCTCGCGAACACGCTGGGCTCGACGTTTACGTGGACGTTAAATCAGCCGCTCTGGCGCGGCGCCGGCCGGAAGGTGGTGCAGGAAAACCTGGTGCAGTCGGAGCGGAACGGGCTGTACGCGGTGCGGACGTTTGCGCGGTACGAGCAGACGTTCGCCGTAAGCGTGGCGTCGCAGTACCTGGGGGTTCTGGAGCAGCGCGAAATCGTGCAAAACGAATGGCAGAACTACCGGAGCCTGATCCAGGGCCGCGAACGGGCGGAATGGCTGGCGAAAGCGGAGCGGCTGCCGGAGTTTCAGGTGGACCAGGCACGGCAGGATGAACTGCGGGCGCGGGACCAGTGGATCCGTGCGCGGCAGGCGTATGAGAACGGGCTGGACGCCTTCAAGATCGTGCTGGGGGTTCCGGTGGGGACGGCGGTGGCGCTGGATCCGAAGGAACTCGAGCGTCTGGCGTCCGAGGGCCTGAAGCCGGTCGAGGTGGAGGCGCCGGAGGCCATCGCGACGGCGCTCCAAACCCGGCTGGACCTGGCGAACGCGCGGGACGGCGTCGAGGACGCGGGGCGGAAGGTCGTGGTGGCGGAAGACGGCCTGAAGGGCGACGTGGACCTGGTGGCGAGCATCGGCTACGCCTCGGACCCGCTGCGGAGTCCGCAGTCGGCGCGCCTGGCGTTCCACAAGGGCGAGTATTCGATCGGGTTCGACATCGACATGCCGGTGGACCGGCTCCAGGAGCGCAACGCGCTGCGCGAAACGCAGATCGATCTGGAACGGGCGGAGCGGACGCACGGTCGGCTGCGGGACACGGTGGTGCTGGACGTGCGTCAGGCGTGCCGAAAACTGGAACAATCGCAGCAGAGTTACGCGATTCAGAAACGGAGCGTCGCGCTGGCCGAGCGGCGCGTGGAGTCCACGGAACTGCTGCTCCAGGCCGGCCGCGCAAGCCAGCGCGACGTCCTGGATGCGCAGCGTGCGTTCGTCGAGGCGCAGAACGCGCTGGCGGGGGCGCTGGTGGACCACACGGTGGCTGGCCTGGAGTTTCAGCGCGACGTGGGAACCCTGGTCGTTGATCCCGAGGGACAAATCCATGGCTGGAGCCTCACACCTGTCGGCCCTTAAGGCGGCCGTGAGCGGAAAAGGCCGGGTGCGGCTACTTTGGATAGCCGGCGGCGGGGTGGCGATGGCGGTGCTGGTCGGGCTGAGCGTCTGGGCCGTGGGGAGCGGCGAGTCGGCGACAGGGGCCGGCAGCGGGGAGACGACGCGCGCCGCCCGCGACCGGTTCATCGTCACCATCGCCGAGAGCGGCGAGGTGGACGCCAAGGAGTCGAAGGACATCAAGTGCGAGATCGAGGGCATAAGCACCATCCTGTGGGTCATCGAAGAGGGCACGATGGTCCAGGAAGGCCAGAAACTCGTGGAACTCGACCCGACGGACGTCCAGGACCGGCTGACGAAACAGTTGAGCGTGTGGCGGGGAGCGAAGGCGGCCTACGAACAGGCCCAGAAACAGTATGAGATCCAGCAGAGCACGAACGAGAGCCTGCTGTCGCAGGCGGCGTTGAAGGTCAAGTTCGCGGCTCTGGATCTGAAGAAGTACCTTGGTGCAGCGGTGGCGGACCGGCTGGTGTCGGAGGGGGAGGCGGCGGACTTCGGGGCGATGGCCGAGGACGCGGCCCTCGGGGGCGAAGCGCTCCAGAAGAAGCGGGACCTCGCGAGCCAGATCGACCTGGCGAACGAGGAACTGTCGCGTGCGGCAAGCAAGGTCGAGTGGACGCGGAAACTGAAGGACAAGGGGTATGTGACCGGAAGCGAACTGGAGGCGGACGAACTGGCGCACCATCGGACGCAGGTGGCGCTGGAGCAGGCGCGGACCGCGCTGGAACTGTTCCTGGCGTACGAGTTCCCGAAGATGGCGGAGCAGGCGTATACGAACTGGCTGGAGGCGAAGCGGGAATACGCACGCGTGCAGGCGCGTGCGGCGAGCGAATTGGAGAGCGCGCAGTCGAACCGCGACGCGAAGAAAGATGCGTTCGAGCAGGAGGAGCGGCTGCTGGCGAAGGCACGCGAACAAGTCGAGAAAGCCGTCATCCTCGCCCCGCAGCCGGGCATGGTCGTCTACTACACGGGAGGCGATCGGCGGGAAACCGTCACCATCGAGGCGGGGGCAACGGTGCGATACCAGCAGACGCTGATCAAACTGCCGAACCCGGCGGAGATGGTCGTCCAGGTGAAACTGCACGAGTCGGTCGTCAAACAGGTGGCGGACGGAGCGCCGGCATACGCGACGATCGACGCCTATCCGGACAAGCGATTGAAGGGACGCGTGACGAAGATAGCAATAATGCCGGACCGGACGGCATGGTGGATGCCGGCAGGGGCGAAAAGTTATGCGACCCAGATCACGCTCGACGAGGCCCCGAAGGGACTGAAGCCCGGGATGAGCGCACAGGTGGAGGTCCTGGTGGACGACCGGCCGGACGTCCTCCAGGTGCCCGTCTCGAGCATTTACGTGGACAAGGGGTACCAGGTGGCGTACGTGAAGACGGCGCGCGGGCCGGAGGTTCGACGCGTGGACCTGGGCCTGTCGAACGACCGGAACGTGGAGATCCTGTCGGGCCTCGAGGCAGGCGAGACCGTGTACCTGTACAAGCCGACGGGGGCGCCGGAACTGTCGGCGCCGGCGAAGAAAGAGGAGGCGCCCGGGCTGGCGGTGACACCGGAGGCGTCGCAGCAGGGCGAGGCGGCCAAGGCGGGCAGCCGGACGGAGGCGCGGGCGGAGGAAAGGGCGCCGGCGAAAACCGGCGAAGGCG
>JAPLMM010000244.1 GCA_026387035.1 Planctomycetota bacterium | reverse complement strand
AAGAAGCCTTCGGTCGCGGTCGGGACGGACGTTCATCCGGCCTACCAGTTGCGGCGATACGCGTGGAGCGCGAAGTTGCCGCTCGCCATCCTGACGGACTTCGAGGAGTTGGCGGTCTATGATTGCCGGGTGCGGCCTCGGCGGAGCGACAAGTCCTCGACGGCCCGCATCCTCTACCTCACCTACGAGGAATACCCGGAGCGTTGGGGCGAGGTCGCGGCGATCTTCTCGAAGGACGCGGTGCTGAAAGGCTCGTTCGACCGCTTTGCGGAGAAGGGCCGGCGTCGCGGCACGGCCACGGTGGACGAGGCTTTCCTGGAGGAGATCGAGGGTTGGCGTGAGCGGCTCGCGCGGAACCTGGCGCTGCGGAACGCGCGCCTGTCGGTGCGCGACCTCAACGCGGCGGTGCAGCGGACGATTGACCGGATCATCTTCCTTCGGATGTGTGAGGACCGGGGCATCGAGCCGGGCGGGGCGCTGCTTGCGCTCGTGAACGGGGCGAAGATTTACGAGCGGCTGGTCGCCCTCTTTGAGCGGGCGGACGACAAGTACAACTCAGGGCTTTTTCACTTCCGGCGCGAGCCGGGACGGGATGCGCCGGACGAACTGACGCCGCGCCTGCGGGTGGACGACGGGGTGCTGGCGGACATCCTCCGCAGCCTTTACTACCCCGAAAGCCCGTACGAGTTCTCCGTCCTTGGGGCGGACATCCTGGGACAGGTCTATGAGCAGTTCCTGGGGAAGGTGATCCGCCTCACCGCCGGGCACCACGCCAAGGTCGAGGAGAAACCGGAGGTCAAGAAGGCGGGCGGCGTCTATTACACGCCCACCTACATCGTCCGCTACATCGTCGAGGAGACGGTCGGTCGGTTGCTCCCCGATATTCCTTCTCCCTCGACGGGAGAAGGTGGCCGAAGGCCGGTTGAGGGTGAAAGCATGACCCCTCACCCTGCCCTCTCCCGCAAGGGGAGAGGGGAAGTATCGCGCCTCCGCATCCTGGACCCGGCATGCGGTAGCGGGTCGTTCCTCATCGGGGCGTTCGAGCGGCTCCTGGACTGGCACCGGGACTGGTACGTCGCCGACGGGCCGGAGAAACACCCCAAGGAAGTGCATGAAGGGGCGGGGGGCCAGTGGCGGCTGACGGTGCGGGAGAAGCGGCGGATCCTGCTCAATAATATCTTCGGGGTGGACATTGACGGGCAGGCGGTGGAGGTGACGAAACTGAGCCTGCTCTTGAAGGTCCTGGAAGGGGAGAACCAGGACACTCTGGAGCGTCAGATGCGCCTCTTTCACGAGGAGCGGGCCCTGCCGGACCTCGCGACCGGCAAATGGACCTCTTTGAGGAAGGGGAAGTGGAGCGCGTGAACGCGTTCGATTGGGAGAGGGAGTTTCCGCAGATTCTCGGTCCGAAGGTTCCGAAGAGGCGGCGGGGGTTCGACGCGGTGATCGGGAATCCGCCGTATGTCAGACCTCACAATCTGGCCCCTGCCGCCAAGGCTTACTTCTGGGGGCATTACAGCACGTTTGTAAAGAAGGCTGACATCTACTGCTGCTTCATTGAGCGGGGGATTTCGCTACTCCGGAGTGGAGGCCTTCTCGGATTTATCGTTTCGGACGGATGGTTGCGGCTCGACAGTTTTGAGAAGATGAGGCGCCACCTGCTCGATAGTACCACCGTGATGAAGATCCTTGATTTCACAGGATTCGTTTTTCCTCGGGCCAATGTGCTCACGTGCATCCTTGTTTTGTCGAGAGCCCGCGCTTCGGATAACGCCATTGAGGTTGCGAGGAGCGAACCGGGCGCCAACATTTGCGAGGTCGCATTCAGAACAGTGCCGCAGGAGGCTTTTGCCAGTACCTACAAGTGCATATTCGATGTTTCCATGGACGAACTCGCAGAGCGCGTGAAACACAAGATTAAAAGGATGGGGCGTTGCCTTGGTGAAGGTGTGGATATTTCTTTCGGGCTTAAGACCGGCGACGACTCGAAATTCCTGACTCGTTCTAAACGAACCGCTCGGCATAAACCGCTTTTGCGGGGGGAGAATGTCCACAGGTATAGTATCGAGTTTGAGGGAGAATACGTTTGGTATGTACCCGAAGAAATGACTGCGCACCGCCGAACGGCTCGGCCAGGATCATCGGAGCGTTTTGAGCAGCAGAAAGTTCTGGTGAGGGACACCGGTGCTGGCCTCCAGGCGACTTTGGACTGCGAAGGCTATTATGTCAAAGACGTACTCATTGTCTCTGACCCCGCGAAATCCGAACGACGCTTGAAGATGGTCTTGGGTCTGCTGAATTCGCGTCTTATGCGATTCTACTACGAGACTTCTTTTCCAACTCTTCACGTTCAAAGGGATGAGTTGGCGAGTCTGCCTTTGCTGGAGGTTGACCCTGGGGACCCAGTTTCCACCGAGATATGCGACCGGATGGTGGCCCTGGTGGAGCGCATGCTGGATTTGAACACGCGGTTGGCGAAGGCGCGGAGCGTGGAGGCGCGGTCGCGAATTGAACGACTAATTGATGCCACGGACCGCAAACTTGACAAACTCGTGTATGGGCTGTACAACCTTACGGCAGGGGAAATCCGCATTGTCGAGGAAAGCCTGGGTTGAGAGGGTGTTGCCGTGTCCGAAGAAAACGGCTGGATGGACAAAGAGGCCTATCACGCCGAACGTAATGTTCTCATAGATGCGGAGCGCGAGGCTGCGCGCGGTTTCGACAAGGCGATGATCACGCTCTCTGCGGGCGCTCTGGCGCTCTCAATAACCTTTCTGAAAAACATTGCCCCAAGCCCCATTAACGAATGGCTTCTCTTTGCCGCTTGGGCAGGATTCGGCTCATCCCTGCTTTTCATTCTCACGTCCTTTCTTTGCAGTCAGGCAGGAATGAGGAGGCAGCGCAAGATAATTGACGCGGACTTCATGAGGGTTTGCAGGGCGCGCGACCAGAAAAACATTTGGCAAAAAGCTGTGATTAAGCTTAATCTGGTGTCGATGGTTAGTTTTGTTGTAGGGGTGATACTGCTGGCGTTGTTTGCCGGCTCTAATTTGCCAGGAAAGGAAACCCCATGAGTGAGAAAACATCGCCGCCGCCCGGGAAGGATGGCAAACCGTTGGTGGAGAAGGCTTTTTCGCCGCCAGAGGCACCCGTGCAACCTGCTCCATCGACTGAGCCTTCGCCGGAAAGCAAGGCTCCTGAACCCGGAAGGATAGCCGAGTTCAGCTTTTCTCCGCCCGATGCGCCCGTTTCTCCTCCAAAGCCGCCGCCAAAGCCCAAGGAGTAGGGCGATTCTTTGTTGCGCGGCGGGTGCCTCCCACCTGCCGCGCTATTTTTCGTAGCGCGAGGGCTTGTCCCTCGCGCCGGTAGTGCGCGGGGGATAAACCCCCGCGCTACAATGGCACGAAGAGCGAACGGCAACGGACCGAGGCGAGATGCCTCGGCTGCGCTCGGCATGACAGCAACACGCTTTCGCAAGCGAAAGCGTGGCACCCGGAATGAATAGGTGGCGAGAATGACAATCCTTTACATTGATGCGTTTTCGGGGATAAGCGGGGACATGTTTCTCGGGGCGCTGGTGGATGCGGGCCTGCCCGAAGCGGACCTGCGCGCGGCGCTGGCGAGCCTGCCGATCGGGGGGTACGAACTGCTCGTTCGCCGCGAGAAACGCGGAGGGATAGAGGCGACGCGGGTCGAGGTCAAACTGGCTGAGGGCGAGCAGCCGCATCGGCATTTGAGCGACATCGAAAACATTCTCGGCGCGGCGCACGCGGCGGGGAACGGCGAGCGCCCCGCAAGCGGGGCGGCTAAATGTGGCGCGGAGCGGGGTGGGGCGGCGAACCAAACGAGGCGCGGAGACGGCGAGCGCCCGCCCCCAAAGGGGTCAATCCATCGAACAGGGACAAGGCGGGCGGCTAAATGTGGCGCAGGGGGCGCGGCGGGGGCGGGGCAAGGATCCCCGGGATTCGTTCCGACTTCGTCGGATCTCATCCCGGGGCTTTCACGTGCGTTTGCCGTGTTTCGGAGGTTGGCGGAGGCGGAGGCGCGGGTGCACGGCACGACGGCGGAGAAGGTCCATTTCCACGAGGTCGGTGCGGTGGATGCGATCGTGGACATCTTCGGCGTGTGCGCGGGGCTTGAGATGCTGGGCGTGGAGCGGGTCGTGGCAAGCCCGCTGCCGATGGGGTCGGGGTCAGTGGATGCGGCCCACGGTCGGCTGCCGGTCCCCGTGCCGGCGGTGGTGGAACTGATGAAGGGGTATCCGGTGCGTGCCCCTGCTCCGCCCCTCCTTCGCCAAGGCTACGGAGGGCTACGCAGGGCTGAGGAGGAGGAAGGGGAACTCACGACGCCGACGGGGGCGGCGCTCGTGGTGACGCTGGCGGAGGCGTTCGGTCCGATGCCGGCGATGGTGATCGAGAAGGTCGGGTACGGGGCGGGAGCGCGCGAAGGTAAACGCGTGCCGAATGTTTTGCGGGTTATCCTGGGGCGCGAGGTGGGCCCGGCTTCGTCTTCGGCTACGCCGGGGCAGGCGGATGAAGCGGACGTCGTGTGGCTGCTCGAGGCGAACGTGGACGATGCGAGCGGGGAGACGCTGGGAGCGGCGACGCAGGCCCTCTTCGAGGCGGGGGCGCTGGACGTCTGGCTTGTGCCGGCGACGATGAAGAAGGGCCGGCCGGGCGTGGTGCTGGCGTGTCTGGCGCCGGAGGGTCTTGTGGCGGCGGTGGAGGAGGCGATTTTCCGGGAGACGCCGACGTTCGGCGTGCGGCGGTCGGCCGTCGAGCGGACGAAACTGGCGCGCGAGCACGCGACGGTGGAGACGGCGTTCGGGCCGGTGCGCGTGAAAGTCGGCCGGCGCGGCGGGCGTGTGGTGACGGCGTCGCCGGAGTACGAGGATTGCCGGCGCCTGGCGGAGGAACGCGGTGCGGCGTTCCGCGAGGTGTACGCGGCGGCGATGGAGGCGTGGGGTCGGCAGCCGAGCCGCGAGCGCTAGCGAGCGGCGCCGCGAAACGGCGAGCGCGGGGCAAGCGTCCCCGGGATTCGCCGAGGCGTTGCCTCGGCTCATCCCGGGGCTTTAACGGCGTGCGGCGGAGGGTGCCATGCTGGCGATTGAGGTGGCGGGGCTGGTGGTGCTGGGGGCGGTGCTCGGCGTGTGGCTGAGCCGGGCGGTTACGGTCTATTCCGCCAAGGGCCGGGGGCCCGTCCTCAGCCGCGATTCCCATTTCAATGTGGCCGACCAGGGTCTGGTGTCGGTGATCGTGCCGGCGAAGGACGAGGAGGCGAACATCGGGGCGGCGCTGGAGACGATCCTTGCGCAGGACTATCCGAATATCGAGATTATTGTGGTGGACGATCGCTCGACGGACGGGACGGCGGAGGTCGTCCGCCAGGTGGCGGCTAGAGACGGGCGGGTGCGGCTGGTGCAGGTGAAGGAACTGGCGGCGGGTTGGTTCGGCAAGCCGCACGCGATGCACACGGGGGCCCGGGAGGCGCGGGGCGAGTGGCTCCTTTTTGTGGACGCGGATTGCCGGCAGGCCCCGCACAGCGTGCGCGTGGGCGTGGAGTTCTGCGCGGCCGAGGGCGGCGAGATGCTCAGCCTCTGGCCGGTGCTGGAGATGCGCTCTTTCTGGGAGAACGCGGTGCAGCCGGTGGCGGGGTCGGTGCTGGTGGCGTGGTTCCGGCCGGGATGGGTGAACGACCCGAAGCACCGGGCGGCGTTCGCGAATGGTCAATATATTCTGATACGACGTTCCACGTACGAGGCGGTGGGCGGGTACGGGGCGGTGCGTGCGAAGGTGGTGGAGGACATTGCTTTCGCGCGCGAGGTGAAGGGCCGGGGGCACCGGCTGCTGAACGCGGTGGGGCAGGACCTTTTCACGACCCGCATGTACGACTCGCTACGGGCCATGTGGAAGGGGTGGACGCGGATTTTTTACGGGGCTTTCGGTGGCGTGGGGCAGATCGTCGGCGTTTTTTTTCTGACGTTTTTCTTTACGCTCTTGCCCTTTGCGGTCCTGGCGGCGTCCGCCTTCGCCCTTTGGGCTTCGGCGGACAAGTCGGCGGCGGTCGCGGCGTCCGCCTTCGCCGAGGCTACGGCGGACCAGTGGGGGGCGGGCGGATGGTGGATCTGGACGGTGCTGGCGGCGTCGCTGGCGACGGTGGTAGCGATCTTCGTGACGATGCGGCGCCTGTTCATCGCCGGCTGCGGGAACCCGTGGTACCTGGCGCTTTATCCGGTGGCGGTGGTGATGGTGATGGCATTCGAGGCGGGGGCCCTCGCCCGCGCGCTGGGGGTGGGGGCGGTGACCTGGCGCGGGACGACGTACAAGGGCGGGCGGGTCGTGTCGGGGAAAGGGACGTCTTAACCGCAGCCCAGAGGGCCCCTTTCTCACATGGGGAGGACGCAGAGCACGCAGAGAACGACAGGGATCGGGGAACGGCCGAGCGGCAGGGAACGGGCAGGGTGGGTGCGTGAGTGAACGGCAAGCGCCCCGCCCTTCGACGATGCTCAGGGCAAGTAAACTGGGCGGGGAACCAGGGGCGTGTTGTGGAATCAACCTGGGAGAAGGGGGAGAAAGGCGGCGTTTGGTGGCGCGCGAGAAAGACAAGAAAGGGCGGGGACCCCCAGGGGGTCGGCTGGCAATGGGGGGCGATTGGAAATCCGCCATGGCCAAGGCGATGAAAAGGCCGATGCGGCAAGAGGTGCGAAGAAAAGCCCCTCGCGCCTCTTGAGTTTTCATCTCGGGGTTGCGGCCCGAGGCGGTTCACTTCACAGTTTGTGCGGCCTACACCCCCCCCGGCCGCATGGCAGGGCCTGCGTCCTCTTCGCATGGCGCACCTTACCATGCGTCCCCGGGGATTCATCCCGGCGCGCCGGGATTCATCCCCGGGCTTTAATGGCGCGCGGGGGGGGTTGGGTTTGATTGACGCGGGGGGCCAGAATCGCTATATTCGAGGGGTAAACCCGGGTTCCAGGGGCAAGAGACATGGCGAAAAAGAAGGCGAAAACGGGCAAGAAAAAGGCGGCGGGGGGGCGGGAACGATTGCGGATTGAACGGCGAAAGGCAACGGCGAGCGCGGCGGCGCGCACTGGCGGCCAAGCCGCCAGTGCCACCCAGGAAACGGGATCATATCGGGCGGATGCGATCAAGGTGATGAAGGGTCTGGAAGGGGTCCGCAAGAGGCCGGATATGTACATTGGTGACCGGCACCAGCGGGGCCTGCATCACCTGGTGAACGAGGTGGTGGACAACGCGATCGACGAGGCGATGGCGGGTTTCTGCGACCGCATCGTGGTGACGGTGCACGCGGACGGGAGCCTCAGCGTGACGGACAACGGGCGGGGGATCCCGGTGGACCTGCACAAGGAGGAGAAGAAGCCGGGCATCGAGGTGGCCCTGTCGATGCTCCACGCGGGGGGGAAGTTCGACCATGCGAGTTACAAGGTGTCGGGAGGGCTGCACGGGGTGGGGGTGTCGGTGGTGAATGCGCTATCGGAGTGGCTGCGGGCGGAGGTGCGTCGCGACGGGCACGTGTGGCGGATGGCCTTTGCGCGCGGGAAGACGGCGGAGACGCTGAAGAAGGTGGGGAAGGCGGCGAAGACGGGGACGACGATCACCTTCAAGCCGGACCGGGAGATTTTCGAGGACCCGACGTTCAAGTTCGAGATTCTGGAGGGTCGCTTCAGGGAACTGGCGTACCTGAACGAGGGGATCACCATCCGGCTGGTGGACGAGCGGGACGGGCGCGAGGCGGAGTTCCGATACAAGGAAGGGATCCGGGCGTTCGTCAAGCAACTGAACGAGGACAAGGAGACGGTGCACCGGGACGTGATCTACTTCCGCCGGGCCGACGAACCCTCCGGCGGGGAGGTGGAGGTGGCGATCCAGTACAACGACGGGTACACGGAAAACATTCTCTCGTTTGCGAACAACATCAACACAATCGAGGGGGGGACGCACCTGTCGGCGTTCAAGGCGGCGGTGACGCGGACGCTGAACTTCTACGCCAAGAAACAGAACCTCCTCAAGGGCGACAACCCCCCGAGCGGCGACGACCTTCGCGAAGGCATGACGGCGGTGCTGTCGGTCCGCGTGCGGGACCCGCAATTCGAGGGGCAGACGAAGACGAAGTTGTCGAATAGCGAAGTAGGTACATTCGTCGAGACCGCGACGAACGAGATGCTCGGCCAGTACCTGGAGGAGCACCCGCCGAACGCCAGGCGCATCATCCAGAAGGCGGTCCAGGCGATGACGGCCCGTGAGGCGGCCCGCAAGGCGCGGGACCTGGTGCGCCGGAAGGGGGCGCTGGCGTCGGGGAATTTGCCGGGGAAACTGGCGGACTGTGCGGAGCGCGACCCGGCGCTCTCGGAGGTGTTCCTGGTGGAGGGGGACTCGGCGGGGGGGAGCGCGAAGCAGGGGCGCGACCGGCGGACGCAGGCCATCCTGCCGCTGAGGGGGAAGATTCTGAACGTCGAGAAGGCGCGGATCGACAAGATGCTGGCGCACGAGGAGATTGCGACGATCATCTCGGCGCTGGGGACGGGCATCGGGACGGACGACTTCGACATCGAGCGGGCGCGATACCACAAGGTCGTGATCATGACGGACGCGGACGTGGACGGGAGCCACATACGGACGCTGCTATTGACATTCTTTTATCGGCACATGAAGCCTTTGATCGACCAGGGGTACCTGTACGTGGCGCAGCCGCCGCTGTACCGCGTGCGGCGCAAGGGGCGGGAACAGTACGTCAAGAGCGACCGGGAGATGAAGATGACGCTGCTGCGGATCGGGGTGGAGGGGACGACGCTGCGCGTGAACCCGCCGCCGAAAAGCCGAAAGCAGCCCGACGAAATCTCGGGGGCGAAACTCGAAGAACTCGCGCTCCTGCTGGCGGACATGGAAGAGTTGGTGCGGTCGCTCCATCGGCGGGGCATCCTGTGGGAAGAGTTCCTGGCGCGGCGCGACAAGCGGGGCGACTTCCCCACGTGGGCGGCCCGGATCGGCGACGGGGTTGAACTTTTCCACTCCGAGGGGGAGGCCGCCAAGGCCATCGCCGCCGCGTTCCCGAAACCGAAGCGCGAGCGCGCCGCCGATAAGAAGACCGAGGAGCCCGAGAAAGGCGAAAAAGCCAAAGAGGCCGAGGAGCCCGCGGCCGAGGAGCCCGAAATCCCGGAGCCGGAAGAACTCTTCGGCGCCAGGGAACTCAATAAACTGGCGAAGAAACTCCAGTCTCGGGGCCTGGACGTAGCCGACTGGCACCTCGAGGTCGAAGAGCCCGTCGGCGGCGAGAAACCGTACACGAAGTTCACCGTTGCCACCGACGGTGACGCGGTGGGCGTGGCGGGCGTGTCGGAGATTCTGCCGACGATCCGCCGCCTGGGCCAGAAAGGCATGGACATCCAACGATTCAAGGGCCTGGGGGAGATGAACGCGGAGCAGTTGTGGGAAACGACGATGGACCCCGCCCGCCGGACCCTGAAGAAGGTGCTCGTCGAGGACGTCGCCGAGGCCGAACACATCTTTTCGGTCCTGATGGGCGAAAAGGTGGAACCCCGTCGCGCCTTTATCGAGCAGCACGCGCTGGAGGTGCATCGTGCTGGCGAAGCGGCGGCCGGTGGGGGACGCCGGGGCGGAGGCCGAGTTGCGCGGACGCCTCGAAGCCGAGCAACGGGCGCGCGTCCAGGCCGAAACGCGCCTCGAGGCGGAGCGGAAGAACCTGGCGGAGCAGCGGCGAATCCTCGACGAGGCCCAGGTGAAACTGAAGGACGCGTTCGCGGCGCTGTCGGCGGAGGCGCTGAAGGAATCGCGGCAGGAATTTCTCGGCCAGGCGGGGGAGCGCCTGAAACCGATTCAGGACCTGCTGGCGGAGTACCAGAAGCGCCTGGCCGAGATCGAGAAGGCGCGCGAGGGGGCGTACGGCGGCCTGGATCAACACCTGAAAGGCCTGGGAGAAGCGCAGCAACTCCTTCGGAAAGAAGCCCACCAGTTGGCAACAGCGTTACGAAATCCTGCCGCACGCGGCCGATGGGGCGAATTGCAGTTGGAGCGAGTACTCGAAATGGCCGGGATGTCGTCTTACTGCGACTTCGGCACGCAGGAGACACAGAAGACGGAAGAGGGGCACCAGCGCCCCGATGTGACGGTGAAACTTCCCAATGATCGGCGCATTCCGGTTGACTCCAAGGTGCCATTGGATGCGTATTTTGAGGCGTACCAGGCGTCTGACGAGAAGGCAGTCGAGGCGGCGCTGGACCGCCACGCCCAGGCTGTCCGCAACCACGTGAGGTCTTTAGGTGGGAAGGAGTACTGGAAGCAGTTCAAAAACGCACCGGACTTTGTTGTCCTTTTCTTGCCTGAGGAGTCGTCCTTCGCTGCGGCGCTGAAGACCGATCCCAATCTCTTTGAAGAGGCGATACAAAGGGGTGTTGTCATCACAACGCCGATGACGCTATATGCCCTGCTCCGGGTGGTGGCAACCGGCTGGCGGGAGCATCAACTGGCCGAGAACGCCCAGCGCATCGCCGAGGTCGGAAAGGACCTGCACGACCGCATTCGTGTGTTCGTAGAGCACTTCGGCCGGGTCAAGGAGTTGCCCGGCGTCGAGACGGTCGAGGGTCCGACGCGGGCGCTGCCGGAGGGGGAAACGTAGTGGCGCACGCGCTGAACGGATAGCGCGGGGCAAGCCCCGCGGCGAACCTGATTCGCCGCCCCGCTTGCGGGGCGCTGCTGAGTGAAGGAGGGACGGATGCGCGACGAATTTTTGGCGCAGGACCCGTGGCGTGTGTTTCGGATCATGGCGGAGTTTGTGGACGGGTTCGAGATGATGGCCCAGGTGCCGCCGGGCGTGAGCGTCTTCGGATCGAGCCGGGCGGGGCCGGACCATCCGTACTACGCGAAGGCGGTGGAGACGGGCCGGCGGATCGTGGAGGCGGGGTTCTCGGTGATCACGGGCGGCGGTCCTGGGATCATGGAGGCGGCGAACAAAGGGGCGAAGGAGGCAGGCGGCGAAAGCATCGGGCTGAACATTGTGCTTCCCTTCGAGCAGATCGCGAACCCTTACCTGACGAAGGTCATCAACTTCCGTTACTTTTTCGTCCGCAAGGTCATGTTCTCCAAGTATGCCGTCGGGTTCATCTTTTTCCCGGGCGGGTACGGGACGATGGACGAGTTCTACGATACCATGACGCTGATTCAGACGGAGAAGATTCACCGGCTGCCGGTGGTTCTCTTTGGGACGGATTTCTGGTCGGGACAACTCTCTTGGCTGCGCGAGACGGTGCTGGGGCGGTTCGAACACGTCTCGCCCGAGGACCTGGACCTTCTGTGTGTGACCGACAAGCCTGCGGACGCGGTCCGGCACATCGCGGAGAACCTGGCCGTCCGCGACCGCGAGCCGGTCCCCGAGCCGGGCAAGTGGGACACGCCGGAAGGAAAGGTAATGCCTTAACAAGAAAGGGACTGAGCGACTGAGGGACTGAGGGGCTGAGGGAACAGCAAAGCAACGCCCCGGAGCGGGGAGGTGGACGTGGCGGGGAAAGGGATACGGACCTACCGGGATTTGGCGGCGTGGCAGAGGGCCATGGACTTGGCGGAGTGCACGTACCGCGTGACCGAGGCGCTGCCGCCCGATGAGCGATTCGGGCTCGTGTCGCAGATGCGCCGGGCCGCGGCCTCCGTGTCGGCGAACATCGCGGAAGGTCATGGCCGGGGTCACCGGGCCGAGTTCCGCCGCTACCTCCAGATTGCGCGCGGAAGCCTGTGCGAGGTGCAGACGTATGCGGAACTGACGCGCCGCCTGGGGTGGATCAAGGGCCCGGACCTGACGAAGTTGCGGGACTTGTGCCACGAGGTGGATGCGATCCTGGCCGGCCTCATCCGCTCCCTGGGCCGCAAACCGGGAACCGGAGGCTCGGGAACGGGGGCGCCTTAGTCCCTCAGTCCCTTGGAGGCGGCGTTTCGGATTGACCGGCGGCGTGTGGGCCGGTACGATCTAAAGGCTTGCGGGGCCGAGGTTTGGGTCGGCCCGCTCCTCGAGGGAGAGTCCGCCGGTGGCGTCGGAGCCTCTGGAAGTCGGGATTGGCCGGGAAGGCGCTGCCGCGCCGGCGTCGGCGGAACGTTCAGGAGTTGCATCGGCGTTTCGGGCGAGCCCGGCCGAGCGTGCCGTGCAGGCGTTCCTGGCGCTGGTGTTGGCGGCAGGGTTGGCGGCGGGGTTTCTGCTGGTTCCGTCGCGGACGGGGACGGGAACGCACCGGATCCTCGGCCTGCCGGAGTGCGGGATGTTGAAGGCGAGCGGCAAGCCGTGCCCGACGTGCGGGGTGACGACCTCCTTCGTTCTGGCGGCGCACGGGCGGTTGGCCGAATCGCTCGTGAACCAGCCGTTCGGTTTCGCGCTGTTTCTTCTCGTGGCGGTGGGCCTCGCGGGCCTGGTGTTCACGCTGGCCACGGGGCGGAGTTGGTATCCGGTGTTTGTGCGCGTGAATCCCGTCGTCATCCTCCTCGCATTATTGGGATTGTTATTGGCCTCGTGGGCGTACAAGTGGTCGGTGATGTGAGGCGTCGGAGGAGAAGCGGTGGCGAGCCAAGCATGGAGGCGTTCGGTCGCTGGCGCGGCGGGCGCGGTGTTGGTGGCGCTCGGGCTCGCGGCGGGGGGGTGCTACGCTCCGCACTTTTTCGTGTGGCTTTTCAAGCCCGACAAGATAACGAAGTCCGTCAAGGAGGAGTATCACCTGGAGGCGGAGCGGTTGGTCATCGTCCCCTACGCGGGGACGGACATTCTGTTCACCTACCCGGCCGTGCCCGTGGAGATCAGCCAGGAACTCGTGTATGCCATCGTGCGGGACCTGGGGGGGCGCGTCAAGACGATCGTGCATCCGGTGGAGGTGGTGCGTTGGCAGGAATCGACGCTCGAGTGGCCGAACATGTCGCTCGAGCGGATTGCCAAGGAGTTCCAGGCCGACACGCTCCTGTACGTGGAACTGGGGCGGTACACGATGGTGGAAGAGGGGTCGGCAAACCTGTTTCGCGGCCGGGCCAAGGCCCGCATCGAGGTCGTCAAGGTCGGCGCGGAGCACAATCCCGTCTATGACGCCACGGTCGAGACGACCTACCCCGAGGACGTTCCGGTGGGCGTCCTGGGGACCACCGAACGGGTCATCCGCCAGTATACGAATTTTCACTTCGCCCGCGATGTCATCCGCAAGTTCTACGACCACAAGGTCGAGGTGAAAGGGGGCCAGCCGTGAGCGTGCGCGCCGGTCGGATGGTGGCGGCGGTCCTCGCCGTCTGGGCGGCGGCCTGTGGGGGGTGCGACCAGGCGGCCTGGATTCTCGTGAAGACGGTCGGCCCGTGGGTTCCGGAGGAGAAGGTCGAGGCGGAATACCGCCTGGCGGGGCAGAGCGTCCTGGTGCTGGTGGACGTGGCGGATCCGTCGGTGGCGTCGGCGTATCCGCGGCTGGAACTGATGGTGTCGGACGGGATTTGCAAGGCGCTGGAGCGGGAGGGAGCGGCGGGCCCGATCGTGCCGGTCCACAGCCTGGCTGCCGCACGCCGGACAGAGCCGGACTTCGCCCGCTGGTCGGTCGCCCAGGTCGGCCGATACTTCAACGTCGACCTGGTGATGCACATTGAGTTGTACGAGTTCCGTCTGAAGGATTCGCCGGGGGGGAACGTGTTCCACGGTTACGCGGAGTCGGCCGTCCGCGTCGTCTCGCCGGAGACGGGGAAGCAGGTGTGGCCTGTGCTGGCGAGCGCGCGGCTGGTGACGGCGGAGACGACGCCCGACGTTCAGCCCGAGGAATCGGCGGAGGTCGCCACCATTCTCACCGAGGGCCTCGCGGACAAGATCGCGCGCCATTTTTATGCGTACAAGAAGGACGATTTGCCGATGCGGCCCAGGGTCAAGTGAGCGGGAGAGCCACCGTGGACGGCACAGGCGCAGGGCGCGGCTGGGTTCGCCGCCCCGCTTCTGCCTTCGTCCCGGCGCGCCGGGACTACGGGCGGACAGGTGCGGGGCGCGTGCTGTCGGCCTTGGCACTGGCGCTCGCGCTGGCGTCTGCGACCGGGTGTGCCCCCCCGCGCCGCGAACCGATCGTCCTAAAGCCCATCGAGGGCGCGCCGGGCCTGGCGAACCGGCCCACGTTCCGCGTGCGCGTCGTCCGCCTCGTGCACCGCATCCGTCCGGACGCGCCGGTCGAGGACGTCTGGCGCCTCCTCGGCACGACCGACGTGCCGTATGAGAAGCGGGGCCTGTGGTCCGCCAACGACCTGAGGTTGGGCGACGGGGCCCGCCTCGCCGCCGAACGCATGAACGAACTGTTGGTGCAGACCTCGGACCGCACGGTCCAAATCGCGGAACTGCTGGTGCGCGAGAACATGGATTTTCTCGTCACCCTGGGCGCCGAGCGCGAGGACCTCGAAGTGCTTTGGACCGATGCCGCCGGACGCGTCTCGGGGCGGCGGTTTTCCGACGCCCAACCGGGCCTGCGCCTGGTGTGCCGGCGCGACGCGTCGGCCCCGGCGACGGTCTGCATCGCCTTTGTGCCGGGGGCGACTTACGGCGCGGAGGCGCTGCGCTGGGTGCAGACGGAGTCGGGTCCCGTGCAGCGTGCGGGGCGTCAGGAGTTCACGGCGACGGACTTGGCGGCGGAGGTTCGCCTGGCGCCGGGGCGGATGCTGGTGCTCGGCGGCCAGCGCCGCTCGCCGGTCAGCCTCGGCGGGGCTTTTTTCTACGAGCAGCGCGGGCCCGACCTGTGGGCCCAGACGATCGTCCTGACGGCCGAGGAGGTCCCCCTGGCGAAGGTGCCGCCCGGGACGACGGTTCCCTTCCTGCCGCCTGCGTCGCGGCCGTGAGGCCGCCGGCAACCGCCTGCTTATGTGGTTGACACCCCTTCGCGGGAGCCCCTATAATCACGTTCCCAGGGGCGATTTCGGTTCGGGAGAGGCGCATGGGACGATTGGCGTCGGCGGCCGCAGGAGCCGTTCTGGCCGCAGCCTGCCTCGCCCAAGCGTCCGGCTGCGGCACGTGGAAGCGCCCGGGGGAGGAGCGGACGCGTCTGGCGCTGGAACTGGCCGACGCCCTTCGCCAGGAAGCCCTTGCCCTCCCCGACGAGGAGCCGCGCCAGCGCCTCGTGACGGGCCTCGGGCAACTGCGCGACGTCCTGATCGGCCAGGTGGAGGCCAAGCCGCTCGAGTCGGGCGACGCCGGGCCCGTCCTCCCGGAGCCGGCGGGCGGCATCGGCCCGGTCCCCCCGTGGGTGACGATGCTCGCGCCGAAGAGCCTGGTGATCGGGTTTTTCACGCAGAGCAAGGATTTCGACGGCAGGCCGGGCGACGACGGCATCGAAGTCCGCCTCCAGCCGATCGACCAGTTCGGCGATCCGACGAAGGCCATCGGGTCGTACCGGGTCGAGATATTCATGTATCAGTACAAGACGCTCGAGAAGCGAGGTCGGCGGCTGGGGCACTGGTTCGTCTCGGTGCTCGATGCCGAGAGCAACCGGAAGTACTACGACCCGATCGACCGGTCGTATGTGTTTCCGCTGCTGTGGGAAGAGCCGCTGGGGTCCGGCCTGATGGTCATCGTACAGGCGACGTACTATCCGCCGGGCGGCTTCGAGGAAAAACTGATCGCCCAGCGGGTGATCAAGATCGGCGCGGAGTAGCGGGCGCCAAAGGCGTGGAGGCTCCGGATGGACAGGGCGCGTGGAGTGGGTTTGGCGGCGGTGCTGGCGGCCGGGCTTGCGCTCGGGCTGACCGGCTGCCAACTGACGCGCCAGAACTACCAGAGCGTCTCGCTCGGGATGCCGGCCGAACGCGTCGAGCAGATTCTCGGAGCGCCCCGCTACCGGTTTGCCGATGAATGGGTGTACACGCGCGACGACCCGCGCGACCTCGTGAAGGTCAGCATGTACTTCGACGCGGAGCGCCGGACGGTCGGAAAATGCTGGCGGAATCCGGAGAAGCCCTGGGAGAACCATCGCGAGGGCGAGGTGCCCGAGGGCCGGTCGGAAGCCGGCGGCGGGGCCCGCCCTCAAGGAAAGGAATGAGAATGCGCTCGAACGTGTGGATGGCTGCGCTCGTGGCGGCCGCTTGCCTGGGATCGGCCGGCTGCTGGTACCAGCGCCCGGACATCGAGGACTGGTATGAGGACGTAAAGATAGGCTGGGAGAAGCAGCAGGTCGTGGACAAACTCGGCCGCCCGACCGTCATGCTCGAGAACGACATGATGTATCTCTACGACGACCCCGAGAACCCGATCCGCCTGCGGTTCGTCCTCGATGAGGACGAAAAGGTCATCGAGAAATACTACGAGTCGAGGGAAGAACTGGCGAAGCGGCTCGAAGAGGCCCGGCGCCGGGTTCCCCCCGTCGAACTCGTGCCCGGCGAAGAGCCGCGCGGCTACCCCGGCGCACCGATGGAACGATTTGAGAAAAAGCCCGGCGAGCCCGGCGCACGATAAATCCCGGAGACGCCCGAGGAGCGCGGATTCCCTCGTGGAGCCCGCGCTCCTTTTCTTGCGCCGCGGGTTCTAAGGCGTCCGGCGTCGGAGGGTGATTTCCTGCTCGGCCGAGAGGACCTCGCCCGAAAGGGTCGTGAAGCGCGCCCGCAGGAGCACTCGGTCGGAGGCCGGAGGCTTCCCGCCCGGCCAGTCGAGTTTCAGGACGTACGCGTAAAGCCCCAGGCCGCTGAGCCAGGTCTTGGCGAACTCCTGGCGCGTCCACTTCCAGTCGGCGAGGGTCCGCGGCTTGTCGCCGACGAGTTCGAAGGCCTCGAGGTCGAGGCTCCCGGCCCGTTTGACGACGTCGCCCTCGGCGTCGAGCGGCTCGAGGACGACCTTGAGGCGTTGGTCGCCGGGCCGGCCGTCCGCCGCCAGGCCCCCCGTGAACTTTCCGAATCGCAGGGCGACGGCGCGGAAGGGGTCCTCGACCGCCTTGGCGGCCTCGGGCGCCGGCCGGCCGGTCCCTTCAAGTTCGGCGAGGCGCTGCCTCGTGGCGAGCAATTCGTCTTCGAGGCGTGCGCTTCGGGCCATGAGCATCTCGACCTTTTCGCCGCGCGAGAGGGGTTGCCCCGCGCACCCGGCCGCCAGAATCATTGCCGCCCCCGCGGCCAACTGCGCGAAAGCGTGACGCGGAGTGTGGCACTGGCGGCTTGTCCGCCAGTGCTTCTCCCGAACCTCATGCGCACGGCCGGGCAAGACCGGCCGTGCCACACCGCCCACCCGCCGCGTCGGTTCCATTCCCGTCGCCTCCCGTTTGAAGCCGCCTCTCTCGCCCAAGGCTACTCTAGGATGGTCTCCCGCCGCTGTCAACTGCGCGAAAGCGCGACCCGGAGGGCGGCCTTGGCCCCGGCGCGCTCCCGGCGCGCCTGCCCCGCCTGCCCCGTTGGGGTTGGGGTTGGGGCCGGGACCGGTGCGCCGTTCGAAGCGGGTGCGGCAATTTTTCCTGGCAGCCTCCCCGAGCGTATGGAATGGGTTTGGATAAACCAAGGCTGTGGGGGTGGCACTGGCGGCTTGTCCGCCAGTGCGGCTCGCCCACGGCCTTGCACGGGCGGACAAGCCGCCCGTGCCACCCGCGGGTCTTGACGCGTTTGGGACATTTGCCAGAAAACGTTGCCGCACCCGCGGAAGGCCGGCGGAAGGCCTTTTCCCTTGCAAGAACGGGCCTCGCGGGCTACGATTCGCCGGTGCGCCCGAGGCCGACCCCGGCGCGCCGGGGGTCCGGGCGCTGCGGCTTAGAGCGAAATGGCAAACACGCGGATCATTTCCTCGGGGAGGGGCCGCGGCTGGATCGCGCGGCCGGAGGCCGCCGAGCCGCTCCTGGCCGACGGCTGGCCGGCCTTTCTCGATGGTCCCCTCGCGGGACCGGATCGTCCCGCTCACCTGGAACTCGTCAAACAGGGCCGCGGACGCAACATCTTCCGCTTCGAGGCCGCGGGCAAAACCTACTACATGAAAGACTACGGGGGCTCGGGCCTTTGGCGGCGCGTCCGGGCGATGGCGGGGCGCGGCCCGGGCCGGCGGGAATGGGACGCGCTGGAGGCGGCGCGGGCGGCGGGGCTCGACGTGCCGGAGGCCGTGGCACTCGCGCGCGGACCGGCGGAGCGGCTCGTGACGGCGGGCGTTCCGGGCGAGCGGCTCGACGAGTATCTTTTCTCGCGCTATTTTGAGCCGCAGGCAGGCGACCCGCCGTATCCGGGCGCCCGGCCGCCGGAACTCGTCGCGGTGTTTCGCCGGCGGCGCGTGCCGACCGAAGGAACGGTGGATCCGAAGACGTTGTCGTGGCGGCTCGCGGACGTCGTGGCCCGCCTGGCGGAGGCCCGCCTCTATTTGCCGGACCTCCATCCCGGCAACATCCTGATCTCGGGCGGCGCGGGCACGTGGCGGCTGTGGCTGGTGGACCTGGCGGAGGCGGTGCGGCCGGCGCCGGCGGACGCGGTGCTCCGGCACCTGGTGCAACTGGAACATTTCTTCGAGCCCATCGCGTCGCCGGTCGAGCGGATACGGTGCCACAATCGCGTGATCCAACTCCTGGGCGACGGGCCGGACGCGCGGCAGGTGGCGCTCGGGACGTCGGCGTATCGCCGGCGGTTCTATCGCCGACGCGACCGGCGGACCCGGCGCGAGTCGAAATACTTCAAGCGCCTCGCCGCCGGCGATTGGCGCGGATGGGCGACCGCGGACCGGGCGAGTGCGCTGGAGCGGCTCCTGGAGGCGGGGGACCCGACGGCCGCCGCCGGCGCGAAAGTCGTCAAGGAAGGCCGGACGGCCGGCGTCTGGCGCGTCGCGTTCGACGACGCCGGGGGCCACGCCACGCTTTTCTTCAAGCGGCACAAGCGGGCGTCGGGCCTCGGCCGGTCGCGGTCGGTGGCGGCGTTCCGCAAGGGGCACGCGCTGCTTGTGCGCGGCATCGCGACGGCGCGGCCGGCCGGCGCAGTGGACAAGCGCCGCGGCCCGTGGCTCACAGACACGCTCCTGGCGACGGAACCGGTCGAGGGCGAACCGCTCTCCGACTGGCTCCGCGCCGGGCCGCCCGCGACGGAGCGGAGGCGGATGGCGCGGAGGGTGGCGCGGCTGATTCGGCGGATGCACGAGGCGGGGTTCTCCCACCGCGACCTCAAGGCCCCGAACATCCTGGTGGCGCCGGCCCATGGGCCGGGGGCGCAGCCGGTGCTGGTGGACCTCGACGGTCTGGCGTATAAAGGAACCGTGTCGGCCCGTCGGCGGGCGCAGAACCTGATGCGCTTGAGCGTAAGCCTGGACGAATGGGGCGTCGCGCGCCAGACGGACCGCCTGCGGTTTCTGCGGGCGTACCTGGCGCCGGCGGGGTGCCTGGCGCCGATCACGACGCGTCGGCGGCGCGGGCGCGCGGAGCCGGG
>JAPLMM010000243.1 GCA_026387035.1 Planctomycetota bacterium | reverse complement strand
CGCCTCTTCGACGTCCAGGCCGTCCCCGAAAGTTTCCTCGTTCCCATCGTTTCTTCCGGCTGCGCGGGCGTCCTTTTCGTCGATGCCGCCGACTTAGGCGCCCCGCCCGGCCGCGTCGCCCTCGTCCCGGCGGAGCATCTGGCCGAGGTGGACGTCTCGACCCACGCCATCAGTCTCGCCCTCGTGGCCGAGGCCATTCAGGGCCTCGCCCGTGGCGAATCCGGCCGGAAAATTGAGTGCGCCCTCCTCGGCGCCCAGCCGGCCGATCTAAAATCCGCCGACCGCCTCAGCCCCGCCATGGAGTCCGCCGTCCGCCTCGCCGCCGCCGCTCTCCGTACCTTTTTTTACTCTGGTTTATGAGCGGCGGGGCTGCGGCATGTGGCGGGGACCACGTGGGGCACGCGACGGTATCTGGCGACCGAGCGGTTGACCGAACAGGAGGCGGTGCAGACGACGGGCCGGCAGCGCAAGGCCGGTTGAGCGAACCGGCCTAACTCGGCTGGTCAGGCCACTTTCGACCTTGGGCTGGGGACGTGGGTTGTTGGCCCAAAGCTAGGTCTGAGGCTGCCGAATCTGATTGGGATGAAGCCCTGGCGGGCACCTCGATGTCAACGAGCCACACGCCAGTCAAAAAGGTGCCGCTAAAGGACGAGGTCCTGCTGGAGGTTCTCGCATTGCCGGAAGTTGATCTGCTGCTCGAAGGTCGATGGCCAGCCGTAAGCACTAACCGGAACACCTGTATCGCCTCCATCGCCGGGCCAGCGTGCGCAATCAGCCCCTTGGCCGGTCGCGACCTCTCATGAGGGATCGGGCACCGGCATCCGTCCGATCTCCGCCCAGTGGAAGACCCGATGGTCAGGCCCCAGAGAGATGTCGCAGTGTCTTCCGGCCAGCGGGCAACAGGACAGTGGACGCCGTCCAAAGTGGGTCACTGAGTGGGTCAGTCGTCACGTGGTGGTGACTGGTTATCGACTGCTCAGTGACTTGTCAACCACTTGCAACCCTCGTTTTCGGCCCGAAAAGCCGCTGTAAGTGCTTGGGACGACTGGGCTTGCGCGCGGCCTTTCGTCCTCCGGAGCCAAAGGTTAGAGGTTCGACTCCTCTTGGGGACGCCAGACGATGATGGGCCGGGCGCGCCGCGCTCGGCCCTTTTTCTTTTCGAGCGGGCGGGTCCTCGCGCCGTGGGGTCCGGAAGCGCGTGCTTTCGCAAGCGAAAGCCCGCCAAAGGCGGATGTGTGACATGGTCCCCCGCGGCTCAGGCGCTGCGCGACTTGGTGCGCGCGACCAGGTCGTGGGCGGCACAGTAGACCGCAAGGGCGAAGAAGCCCAGGAGGGCCGTCAGGAAAAGGAACGCGCCGACCCAGGATTCCTTGATCCGGGTGTGGAGGCGGAACTCCTTGACCGTCGCATAGAGGACCGGGACGACCAACATCGTCAGGACCTCGATGACCATGCCGCCGAACGACGGGATGGCCATGGGAACCAGGACGTCGGCGCCTCGGCCGGTGGAGGTGAGGACCGGCAGGAGCGCGAGGACTGTCGTGGCGGTGGTCATGAGGCAGGCGCGGACGCGGCGCGTGCCTCCCGCCAGGACCGCCGCGCGGATCTCGGGCACGGTCTGGGGCTCGCGCCGGCGGAACGACTGGCCCAGGTACGTGCTCATCACCACGCCGTCGTCCGTCGCGATGCCGAAGAGCGCCAGGAATCCCACCCAGACGGCGACGCTGAGGTTGACGGTGTGCACCTGGAAAAGGCCGCGCATCGAGACGCCGAAGACCGCGAAGTCGAGGAACCACGGCCGGCCGTAGAGCCAGAGGAGCATGAAGCCGCCCGCCCAGGCGACGAAGATTCCCGTGAACACCAGGAACGTCACCGGCACGTCGCGGAACTGGAAGTACAGGAGGAGGAAGATGGCAAAGAGGGCCAGCGGGAGGACCAGGGCGAGCGTCTTCTGGCTGCGGACCTGATTCTCATACGTGCCGGCGAAACTGTAACTCGTTCCGTGCGGCAGGACCAGTTCGCCGCTCGCGACCTTCGCCTTCAGGTACGCCTGGCACGCCTCGACGACGTCCACCTCGGCGTACTGGGGCCTCTTGTCGAAGAGGACGTAACTGGTGAGGAAGGTGTCCTCGCTCTTGATCTCCTGGGGCCCGCGGATGTAGCGGATGGCGGCCACCTGCGCCAGGGGGATCTGGCTGCCGTCGGCCGCGGGGACGAGGATGCGGCCGATCTTCTCGATTTCGTCCCTGAGTTCCCGGAGGTACCGGACGCGGACGCCGAAGCGCTCGCGACCCTCGACGGTGGTGGTCAGGCGCTCGCCGCCGATCGCCACCTCGACGACGTCCTGAAAGGCGCGCATCGGCACGCCGTACCGCGCCAGCGCCGTGCGGTCGGGCACGATCTCCAGGTAGGGCTTGCCGACGATGCGGTCGGCGATGACGGTGGCCGGCTCGACGCTGGGGACCTCCTTGAGGAACCGCTCGATCGCCAGGCCGACCCGCTCGATAGCCTCCAGGTCCGGCCCTTTGACCTTGACGCCCATCGGCGCCCGCATGCCGCTCTGGAGCATGACGATGCGTGCGGCGATGGGCTGGAGTTTGGGCGCGGAGGTCGTGCCGGGGAGGCGCGCCGCGCGGAGGATTTGGTCCCAGATGTCGTCGGGACTTCGGATTTCGGGCCGCCACTGGCGGAAGGGCCGGCCGTCGGGGTCGGGAATGAGTTCGCCGGCGGCGTCGCGGACGAAGTCGCCCTTGGCGTCGTCGTACCGGAAGTTGACGCGCCGTCCGTCCTTATCAGCGATGTATTCCGATTTGTAGTTGATGACGGTCTCGATCATCGAGATCGGGGCCGGGTCGAGCGCGGACTCCACGCGCCCGATCTTGCCGACCGCGAGGTCCACTTCCGGAATGGCGGCCAGGGCCGTGTTCTGCTTGGCCAGGATGTCGGCCGCCTCGCCGATCGAGGCGTGGGCCATCGTCGTCGGCATGAAGAGGAAGGAGCCCTCGTCCAGGGGCGGCATGAACTCCTTGCCCAGGCCGGGAAAGGCGTCGCTGGCGCCGACCCAGAAGGCCGTCGAGCGCACCGTCTCGGCATCGAGGCCGGCGCGGCCGGCCGCCTTCGGCGCGAAATCGAACGTCCGGTCGAACCCGCGCCACCCCAGCACGCCGAGCACCAGGATCGTCCCAATGCCCGCCAGGAACGGGACCTTGTGCGCCAGGCACCACCGCAGGATCCACGGGTAGGCCCTTTGAAAGAGGAGGAAGGGTCCGAGCACCACCCCGAGCAGGCCGATGACGAAGAGAAAGTTGCGCGTGAAGCCCTGCTCCGGTCCCAGAGGCTCCCAGTACACGCTCAAGAGGAAGACAACCAGGGCGGCGATGACCATGTTGGCCGCCCACGGACCCCAGCGGGCCACGCGCGGCGGGACCCACTCTTTGGCGAGGAGGTAGAACCCCGGCAGGGCGACGACGACTCCCACCCACCACCGGACGAGCACGCCCGCCAAGATCGCCGCCACCACGAGTGCCCCCCCGATGCCGCGCTGCAGCCGCTTCCTCGAAATCCGCAGCCCAAACAGCGTGTGCGCCAGCGGCGGAAGGACCGTCAGCGCAATGATGATCGAGGCAACGAGGGCGAACGTCTTCGTGAACGCCAGGGGCTTGAACAACTTGCCCTCCGCCCCCGTCATGACGAAGACGGGAAGGAAGGAGACGACGGTGGTGGCGACGGCCGTCAGGACCGCGCTGCCGACCTCGCTCGCGGCGCGGTGGACGACCTGGAGGCGGTCGGCCTCGGGCGGCGCCTCCTCCAGGTGCCGCAGCATGTTTTCGCAGATGATGATGCCCATGTCCACGATCGTGCCGATCGCGATCGCAATGCCCGAGAGGGCAACGATGTTCGCATCCACGCCGAAGACCTTCATGAAGATGAAGCAGAAAAGGACCGCCAGCGGCATCATGGAGCCGATGAGGAGGCTGCTCCGGAAATGAACGATCATGACGATGACCACGATGAAGGTAATGAGAATTTCCCCGGCCAGCGCGTCGTTCAGCGTGCCGAGCGTCTCATAGATGAGGCCGGTGCGGTCGTAGAAGGGGACGACGGTCGCCTGGCTGACCGTCGCCCAGGGGGGGCGGTGGTCGGTCGGCATCTTCCGAAGCGCCTCGACCCAGGCGGGGTGGTTCAACTCGGCACCCGCATAGGCCGCGAAGCCGTGCTCGTCGGCGAATCGGCGAAGGTCGTCGGGCGTCGCCCGCATCCAGTCCACCGCCACCTTGGCGGGCAGGCCCGGCGCGATCTCGGCGATCCTGGCCTTGACGTTCTTGATGACCGCCAGCGGATTGGAGCCGTAGCGCGCCACCACCACGCCGCCGACGGCCTCGGCCCCGCCCTTGTCGAGCGCGCCGCGCCGGACGGCCGGCCCCGCCGTCACGTGCGCGACGTGCTTGATGAGCACCGGCACGTTCTCGCCGACGCGGACGACGCTCTGCTCGATGTCCTCGACGCGCTTCAGAAACCCGATGCCGCGGATGAAATACTCCACCCGATTCAGTTCCAGCGTCTGGGCCCCGACGTCGATGTTGGACGCCTGGACGGCGCCGAAGACGTCGTCCAGCGTCACGCCGTACGCCCGCATCGCATCGGGGTCCACGTCCACCTGGTACTCGCGGACGAATCCGCCGACCGAGGCGACCTCCGCGACGCCGTCCGCCGACTGAACCGCGTACCGCACCTGCCAGTCCTGGATGGTGCGGAGTTCCTCGAGGTCCCACCCGCCGGCGGGCCGGCCTTCGGGGTCGCGCCCTTCGAGGGTGTACCAGAAGATCTGCCCCAGCGCCGTCGCGTCGGGGCCGAGCGCGGGCTGGACGCCGGTCGGCAAAATCCCGGCCGGCAGGCTGTTCAACTTCTCGAGCACGCGGCTCCGCGACCAGTAGAACTCCACGTCGTCCTTGAAAATGATGTAGATGGTTGAGAAGCCGAACATCGAGTAGGAGCGAATGGTCTTGACGCGCGGCAGGCCCAGGAGCGCCGCCGTCAGGGGGTACGTGACCTGGTCCTCGACGTCCTGGGGGCTTCGGCCCATCCAGTCGGTGAAGACGATCTGCTGGTTCTCGCCGATGTCGGGGATGGCATCCGTGGCCACGGGGAACCGAAGGAGACCGGCGATCTCCCAATCGAACGGGGCGACGAGAACACCCGCCCCCACAACGAAAAGCACCAGGAGAATGACCACCAGTTTGTTCCGCAGGCAGAAACCGATCAGCCGGCCGATGAGCGACCGCTGTTCGGGCGTCAGTTCGGCCTGCCCCGAGTCCCGACCAGGTCGGGATCGAGGGGCCGGCGGCTCGGGAGAGGCGCTACTCATGGGCGTGGCCTCCGGCCGGCGCCACTTTTGCGCGGTGGGTCTCCGCACCCACCGCGCAAGAAATGGCTTCCTTGGCCTCTGGCGCGGCGGTTCAGGAGAACCGCCGCGCAAAAATGGATTACAAAAATGGCGCTAGTCATGAGCGTGGCCTCCGGCGGGCGCGGCGGCGCCGTGCTCGTGGACGGGGGGCGGGGCGCCGCCTTCCGGGCTCATCATGCTGGGCTTGGCCTGAATCTGAAGGGCACTGTCGATCTTGAAGTTGCCGCGCGTGACGATGCGTTCGCCCTCCGCCAGGCCCTCGCGCACAAGATACCAATCGCCGGCGCGGGGGCCGAGGACGATCTGGCGCCCCTCGAAGGTCGGTTTCTCGGCGCCGGGAACTGCGACGTACACGACGGCCCGCGTGCCGGTCACGAGCGGGGCCGTGGCCGGGATGACGAGCGGCTTGTCGGCGTCGGTGGGCGCTGCGGCGACGTAGCCGAGCGACTCGGTCCGCACGAGCGGCATGCCGCAGATGTCGCACGTGCCCGCCTGGTTTTTGACAACGTCGGGGTGCATCGGGCAGATCCACTTGCCCGCGAGGTCGGGGGCCATGACGCGCCCGCCCGTCGCGACCTCCGAGCGGACCATCGCCGTGACGAACATGCCGGGTTTCAGTTTCCCGTCCGGGTTGGCGGCGTTCACGCGGACCTTGACGGTGCGCGTTTTTTCATCCAGCACCGGGTCGATGAAGGCGATGGTGCCGGCGAACGTCTCGCCGGGGTAGGCGACGCTCGCAAACGAGACCTTCTGGCCGTACCGCAGCCACGAGAGGTCCGATTCGTAGGCGTCGAGTTTGACCCAGACCTCCGAGAGGTCGGCGATGGTGTAGATGCGCGTCCCGGTGTCGACGTACATGCCTTCGAGGGCGTTTTTCTCGACGACGATGCCGCCGGCCGGCGCGTAGATGGTCACGTGGTCTGCGGCCGTCCCGCGCGACTCGATCTCGGCCACCTGTTCGGCCGTCAGGCCCAGGAGCCTCAGTTTCTCGCGGGTGGCCAGGATGGTGGCGGCGGCGGTCTCGCGCAGGATGCCGACGTCGCTCTTCGCGAGGTCACGGACCGCCCGGAGGGCCTGGATCAACTCCTCCTGCGCGCTCAAGAGTTCCGGGCTGTAGAGGGACACCAGGTGGTCGCCCTTCTTGACCGGAACGCCGGTGTAATTTACGAAGAGGCGGTCGAGGCGCCCCGGCACCCACGCGGTGATGTACGCCAGGCGCGTCTCGTCGTACTCCACTTTGCCGACCATCCGGACCTCCGCCGTGACGAACCGCCGCTCGACCGGCGCGGTCTCGATCTCCATCAGGCGGGCGGCCTCTTGGGAGACTGCGAGGCGCGGGGCGGCGCCGACCTCGGCCGCGCCCGTCTCGACGGGGACGAGTTTCATCCCGCAGATGGGGCACCGGCCGGGCTTCGGCTGGCGAATCTGCGGATGCATTGCGCAGGTCCAGATGGTCGGCGCCTCGGCCGGCTGGGAGGCGGCCGGCGATGGTGCGCCTTCCGGCGCCGCCTCCGCAGGATGCTGCGCCGGCGCGCAGCCCCACCGCACCAGGTATCCGGCGCCGAAGGCGAGGGCGATGCCCGCCGCCACCGCCACCCACTTGAGCACCGTTGAAGCGACCCTTGTGGGATTCTCGCTCATGGCTTGTCCCTCCGCGGCTTCGCGCGCCGCCGGCGGGTATTCACGCCGGCCTGCCGGGCGCGCCCGTTTACTTGTGGGTGTGTTCGCCCGACGCCGGCATGGGTATCTCGCCCTTGGCCGGTTCGGCCGCGCCTTTGAGTTCCTCGTCCACCTTCGCGATGTACTTCTCGGGGTCCTTCTCGAACACCTTCGGGCACGACGTGCAGCAGAAGTAAATCCGCCGGCCGTTGTAGTCTGTGTAGATGTTCGGATCGATCGGCCCGCCCATCACGGGACACATTTTCTGCGCGATCTTGGGGTGACCGGCGGCGGCCGGGGCGGGGGCCTGCGGCTCCGTCTTCTGGCACCCCATCGCGAACAGGCCGGCGGCGCCCAGCACAACGGCCATCACGGCAACGGCATGAAAGGCTTTCATCACTTCTCTCCTTCCTGGTTCTCATTCTTGGTCTGCGGGCCTTCAAGTCCCGCGACCGGTTCCGCGGCTGCGCGGGGCAGGGCGCGGCCGACGAGCATCTCGAGTTCCGCGAAGCGCTGGGCGTGGTCCGCCAGGGCCCGCTCCCCGGCCAGTTGGAACTCCAGGAAAATTCGCTGGGCATCGACGAGGTCGGTGAAGGCGGCCTGGCCGACGCGGAACGACGCCTCCGTCGCCTTCAGCGCTTCGCGCGCCTTTGGCAGCAGGGTGTCGCGGTAGAGGTTGATCTTGCGTTCGGCGTCGCGGAAGCGGTAGAGGGTCATCTTGACCTCGGCGCCGAGCGTATTCGCGCGGTCGGTCCGGGTCTGGAGGGCGGCCAGGTGGCGGTCCTGGGCCTCGCGGACGGCGGCGGCATACTTTTCGCGCCAGATCGGCAGCGTGATTCCCGTCATCACCGTGACGCCGTCGTCGCCGCCTTCCCCCGACATCCAGGCCTGCATGTATCCTACGCCGACCATGAAGTCCGGCAGGTAGTCCTTCCGGGCGAGGGCGACGGCCTCCTGCTCCCGGGCGACCTCGTGGTCCAGAGCCTTCAGTTCCGGGCTCGCCTGGCCGAGCCACGCCAGAACCTCCGCGTCGCTCGCCTCGACCGGCTCCAGGGGGGCGGACGTCGGCCAGGCCAGCGGCGCCTCGGCCGGACGGTTTAGCGCCGCGTTCACGCGCGCCGCCGCCGCCCCGCGAAGGTCCTCGAGCGTCCGAAACTGGTCGTCGAGTTTCCCGAGTTCCACCTGCGCCCGGATGACGTCGGGATGGCCGGCGGCGCCCGCCTTGTACCGCGTCCGCGCCACTTCCTCCAGGTACTTCACGAGGTCGCGGTTTTCGCGGACGACGGCGACGGCCCGGCCGAGGTAGTAATATTCATAATAAGCATCCTTGACGCGGAAGAAGAGACTCACTTTCGCCGCCTCGTATTGCTGGCGGGCCGCTTCGGCTTCTTCCCGGGCGACCGCCGCCCGCAGCGGCAGTTTCTCCGGCCAGGGGAACATCTGGTTCAGCGTCACTGTGTGCTGCCGGCTGTCCGGCATCGCCTCCAGTTCGTAGTTGAGGCTGGGGTCCGGCAGCGTTCGGGCCTGCGGGATGCGCTCCGCCGCCGCCTTCCACCGATTCAAGGCCGCTTCCAGGCCCGGGTTGTTCTGCTGGGCATAGTCGAGGCAGTCCTGGAGCGTGGCATCCTCGGGCAGCGCGGGCGGCGCGCCGACCTGCGGCGCCTCGGCCGGTCGGTGCGCGTACTGGCGCTCCACGTCGGCAATCGCCTCGCGCGCCTCGCGTTCGGCAGGGCCGGCGCACCCGGCCGCGAGTACCAGAAGTGATCCGACGATGAATACGGGCCGCCCGGCGACGTTTCGCCCCATGCCCATTCCCCCTTTCGTTCCGGTTGCGGCAACTCGACTTTATTATGCCCCGGCGCGTGCCGCGCCGCAATAGCCTGCCGACATAACGCCCCATCTTGAGCGCAGTTTACCCGCCGCGCGCCTTTCAAAGCCCGCAGATGAATCCCGACGAAGTCGGGATGAATCTGCGGGAACCCCGCCTCACCCCGCGCGCCGGGTGCCATGTTTACCCGCCGTGGCGGGCTTTCGCTTGTCCTTGTTCGCCTTTGGACCCCTTTGGGGGCGGGCGAAAGGTGGGGAACTCCGACCGCTGCCGTCCGGGTCCGCAGATGGCACGCCTTGATCCTCTTCAGCACGTCCGGCCGCGATTTTATTTTTCCGCCTTCTCCGATGCCCGCCCACCGAAGGGGAGTGCCCGGACCCGGCAAAAAATCGCTTGAGAATCGCGGCGGGTTCTGGTTCTATGGCTGCCCACAAGTGGCCTGGGGCGATATCCGGAGCGGCCCTCACGCCGTGGCGGCCGGCGCCGCCGGAGGGCCCCGGCGCTCTTCGGTGAAGTGTTATACAGGCGGCCCCACGCAAGAGGGCCGCTGCATAGGCAAGAAGGGTGGCGTTCATGGGACGTTTGAGCGTTTCCCCCGACCAGTTGGACCGGCAGATTCTCGGTCTCGGCGAGCGGTTCCATCGGGAAATGGCCGGCCAGATGGCCTCTCACGTCCGCGAATATCTTCTGAAGGAAGGCCGCGACGTCCCGGCGCTCCTGAGCGCGGCCATCAAGGCCGCCGCCGGCAGCCTCACCGCCCCCGTCGCCACGCGGACGATGCGGAAGAACGTCGCCCTCATGGCCGGCAAGTTCATCCTCGGCGCCAACGCCGGGGAGGCGCTGCCGCAACTCAAGGCCCTTTGGAAAGAAGGGATGGCCTTCACGGTGGGCATGCTCGGCGAGGCCACCACCTCCGACGCCGAGGGGGAAGACTATAAGACTCGATATCTCGATCTCATCGATAACCTCCCCGCGGAGATCGCCACCTGGCCCGCCGACCCGCGGATGGAGACGAACCACCTCGGCCCCCTCCCGCGCACGAACGTCTCTGTCAAGGTCTCCGCCATGGACCCGTACCTCGACCCCGTCGACCCCGTCGGCAGCGTCGACCGCCTCGAGCGCCGCATCCTTCCCCTCTTCCAGCACGCCAAGAAGAGCGGAGTCTTCGTCAACCTCGACCTCGAAACCTGGGCCATGCACGACATCACCTTCGACCTCTTCGAACGCATCGTCCTCGGGCCCGAGTTCAAGGACTGGCCCCACGTCGGCATCGTCGTCCAGACCTACCTCCGGACAGCCGCCGACGACGTCGACCGCCTCGTCGCCCTCGCCAAGCGCCGCGGCGCGCCCTTCACCGTCCGCCTCGTCAAGGGCGCCTACTGGGACTACGAGGTCGCCCACGCCCAGCAGGTGGGCCTGCCTTGTCCCGTCTTCACCGAAAAGTCCGCCAGCGACGCCAACTACGAGGCGCTCACCATCCGGCTTCTCGAAAACGTTGACGCAATCCACTCCGCCTTCGCCAGCCACAACCTGCGGTCGCTGGCCCACGCCATGGCCGTCGCCGATGGGCTCGGCCTGCCGACCAACGCCTACGAAATCCAGATGCTGTATGGCATGGCTGAACCCGAGCGCCGAACCATGCGCACTCTGGGCCGGCGCGTCCGCGTGTACGCCCCCGTCGGCCAAATGCTCCCCGGCATGGGCTACCTCGTCCGCCGCCTTCTCGAAAACACCGCCAACGAGGGTTTCTTGCGGCTGTCGCACCACGAGAACGTCGACATCCACGCCCTCATGCAGCGTCCTCGCCCGCACCAGGACATTCACGCCGGCCTCCAGCCCGTTCCCCCGCCCGCCGGCCTCGATTCGCCGTTCCGCAACTCGAGCGTCCTGCATTTTGAGGACCGCGCCGTCACGAGCGCCTTCGGCGACGCCGTCGAGCGCATCCGGAAGACTTTCCCGCTCCAGATTCCCGTCGTCGTCGGCAAACTGCGCGCCGGCGGCCTGCCTGCCGGTAGGCATGGTACGAAGATGCACCGCGAATGTCCCAGCGACACCTCCGTCTGCGTCGCCGAGATCGCCATGGCCGACTGCGCCGACGCCGATGCCGCCGTCGAAGCCGCCTACCGCGCCTGGCCCGCCTGGCGCGACCGGCCCGTCCGCGAGCGCGCCGAACTCCTCGAACGCCTCGCCGACCGCCTCGCCGCCGACCGCATCGACCTGGCCGCCCTCCAGTGCTGGGAAGTCGCCAAACCCTGGCGCGAGGCCGACGCCGACGTCGCCGAAGCCATCGACTTCTGCCGATACTACGCCCGCCAGGCACTCCTCGAACTCGCCCCGCGGACCCAGGGCCGACGCACGAGCGGCGAAGACAACGTCCTCTGGTACGAAGGCCGCGGACCCTGCGTCGTCATCTCGCCCTGGAACTTCCCCCTGGCGATCCTCTGCGGCATGAGCACGGCCGCACTCGTGGCCGGAAACCCCGTCCTCATCAAACCGTCCAGCCAGTCCGCCGCCATCGGCTACGGCCTTTTCGAGCGGATGCTCCAGGTCGGGTTCCCGCCCGACGTCGTCCACTTCCTCCCCGGCAGCGGGCGGGTCGTGGGCGCGCGGCTCGTCTCCCATCCGCTCGTCGCCCAGATCGCCTTCACCGGATCCAGGGAAGTCGGCCTCGGCATCGTCGAGACTGCCGCGAAGACCTCCGACGACGCTCCCCAGGTCAAACGCGTCGTCTGCGAAATGGGCGGAAAGAACGCCATCATTATCGACGACGATGCCGACCTCGATGAGGCCGTCCTCGGCGTCATGAAAAGCGCCTTCGGCTACGCCGGACAGAAATGTTCCGCCTGTTCGCGGGTCCTCATCGTCGGTACCGCCTACGACCCGTTCGTCCGGCGGTTCATCGAGGCCTGCCGGTCCCTGCCGATCGGCCCGGCCCACCGGCCTTCGACCCACCTGCCGCCCGTCATTGACCGCAGCGCCTTCGAGCGCCTCACCGCCATCATCAAGGACCCCGGTCCGGGCGCCCGGCCCCTCTTTGTCGGACAAGCCCCCGCCGGCGGACACTTCGTTCCGCCCGCCGTCTTCGAGGTCGCCGACCCCGCCCACCGGCTCATGCAGGAAGAACTTTTCGGCCCCGTCGTCGCCCTCATGAAAGTCGAATCCTTCGACCAGGCCCTCGATGTGGCCAACC
>JAPLMM010000242.1 GCA_026387035.1 Planctomycetota bacterium | reverse complement strand
AGTTTGGTGCGGACCTTGATGACCGCGATGCTGACATCGTCGCCCGGGGCCCCGGCATAAAGCTCCGACACTGTGTCCGCAAGCCTGTCCGCCACATTTTGGGCCGACAAATCCGGATGCGCGTGCGTCTCCAGGTACCGGGCGGCCTGCTCCCAGCCCCAGCCCAGCGGATAGACGCCGCCGATCCCGGCGTTCAGAACCCCGTCCGAGACAAACACAATCCAGTCGCCCAACTTCACGCGCACGACGGACTCGCGGATGCGCTTCCCGCCGATCTCCCGATCGTTCGAGGGCAGCGGCAGTACCTTGCGCCCACGCAGAACGATCGCCGGCGGGGTGTCGAACTCGACGAGACGCGCGCGGCCGTCGCGGAAGAACTGCGCAATCGCAAACGTGCTATACGCCAGTTTCCGCACCTGGCAGACCGGCAGGGTCTTACCCAGTGTCTCCACCACCTCCGAAAGCGGGAGCTCGTTTTCCAAGAGGTGCATGGCGATTCGCGTCGTCAGCGTGGCCAGGATGTTGGCCTTGACGCCGCTCCCCAACCCGTCGGAAAGCGCCAGGGTCACGGAATCCGAGTGGCGGGCGATGGCCAGGCTGTCGCCGCACAACTCCTCACTGTGCTTGCGCAATTGCCTCGTTCCCCACTCGTAGAAGAACCGCATACCCTATCGCTCTTCCTGAAAAAGGGACATAACCTTCACCAGCAGCACCTTGGTTTCAGCGGTGGCCTCGCCCAGGAGCCTGGCGATCTCCTGAGCCGTCTGCATCTGGCGCTCAATCACCTCTTGGGCGCGCTTGAGCGTCTGGGCCCTCAACTCGGCCAGGCGATGCCTGGCTTTCTCTTCTTCCGAGGTGTCAATGAAGATCCCGCAGTACAGGTTTTCCCCCTCGATCGGAAACAACCCCACGCGAAAACTCATGTCGTGTTCGGGGATCGTCTCTTTGACCATCAGGTTCCCGCTCGCAGCGATAAGCCGTTCAAAACAGTCCGTGTGCACGAACTCCGACGCGCGCTTGCCGACGATCTCGTCGTCGCCGCAATGGAACATGGCCCGAAACGCGGGGTTCACAAAACGAATCCGCGTCTCCTTGTCCACCAGCACAACCCCGTTGGGCGTGTGCTTGAGGATCGCGCTGGCGTGCACCGCCGTGATTTGGCTGTCCGAGGACCTCATGCCGTCTCTCCTGGCTCGGCCGCAGGCCCTTTTGTCACGGCCGCCGTCACCCGTTCGCGGAACGTTGCAATCGCCTCATCCACGCTTCCACTCGTCAGGGGCTCGTCGTCGATCTGCCAATTCACCCCCTCGCCGCACCGTTCCATGCAAAACGAGCCTTTCAGCGCCACCTTGTCCGCCAGGCCCAGTTCTTCAAGCAGCCCGTTGAAACGCACAATGACCTCGCGCGCACCCTTCAGGTGGCAGGAACTTCCCACGCACACCGTCACCGTGACCATTGGCGTTCCTCCAGGCCCGCCGAATGCCTGCGTCATCGCTCGCCGGTTTTCTGCGCGGCCAGAAGCATCTCGGCGGCCGCCTGGCGCTTCCGGCGGTTGTATTCCTCAATCTCCACGAACGCGAGCGCCCGGGTGGGACAGGCCGAGACACACGCGGGCTCCTTGCCGGCCTCCGTCCGCTCGATACACAGGTCGCACTTGACCACCGCCCGGCCGTCGCGCGACATCTCAATCGCCCCGAACGGACATGCCATCACGCAGAACTTGCACCCGATGCACCGCTCGGCATCGACAAGGACCGGCCCGTTCTCGGTTGCACGACGCAGCGCGCCGCTCGGACAAGCCTCCATGCACGGCGCGTCCTCGCAGTGCTGACACTGCATTGGGCAAGCCCCGGCGCCCGCCGGCTCAACGCGGAGGCATCGTAAAGGTTGTCCGACGCCGCGTGCGCCAGCGCGCAGGCGATCTCGCACGACCGGCACCCCAGGCAGCGTTCAATCCGGCAGACGATCATCCGGCCGGACGCCTTCGATTTCGCCTTGGATTTCGTCTTCGCCATCGTCCACCTCTTCCTTAGCCGCGAGCGGGCGCTTCCGCCCCGATCAACGCTTCCATTTTCCGCCGGGCTTCCCCCAGGGCCGCTTCCGCCTTGGCGTCCACGCCGAGCACCGAGCGGCCCTCGAGGTCCGCCCGCTGAAGGGCAGGGCTGTACGGCACGTGGCCGAGGAGTTCCACGCCTTCCGGCAGCGCGCCTTGCACCACCGCCACCTGGCCGGGGTCCGTTACCTTATTCAGCACCGCGCCGAAGCGCTTGATGCCGATCTCGCGGCCCATGCGGGCGATGCCCGCCGCCGTCTCCAGGCTCCGCCGACCGGGCTCGACCACGATCACCAGCGCGTCCGTCCCCATGACCGACGCGCGGCCGAGAAACTCCAGGCCCGCCTCCATGTCCACGAGGAGCACCTCGTCGCGGCGGAGCATCAGGTGCCGCATCATCGCCTTCAGGAACGCACCCTGCGGGCAGGCGCATCCTTTGCCCCCGCCGCGGATGCCGCCGAGCACCAGCAACTTCAATCCGTGAACCGAGACGGCGTACGAATCCGGAAGGTCTTCCACATGCGGATTCAGGCGGAAATACTGGCCGACCTGGTCCGGGTCGGCGCCGGTGCGTTCCTTGATGAGGTCCTTGAGGGCGACGAGCGGTTTCGGCCATTCGCCTGCGGGGACGCCCAGGGCGGCAGCGAGGTTCGCGTCGGGGTCCGCATCAATCAGGAGGACGCGGCGCCCATCGGCACGGAAGGCCTCGCCCCAGACGGCCGTGACCGTCGTCTTGCCGACCCCGCCTTTGCCTGTGATCGCGATTTTCATGGGCGGCCCAGGCTCCTACTTCCAGATGGCACATTCGGCGGAGGCTGCGATGCCATGCTCCCACGGCCCATCTTAGGATAGGCGTCCCGCAGACAGGTGTCAAGGTGGAGAAGTGGGCGAAAACGAATACTCCGTGAAAGGTTTCACGATTGCGTTTCGCCTTTGGGCAAAATGTCTTGACGCCCTGGGACAAGAGGGCGTAGACTCAGCCACGCCTTCGGCTCAGGAACCATCTGCCTCGGTGGCGGCACTGCGGCTTATAGGGAGCACGCCCTGCATTTCAAGGAGACGCCTGATGCTCAGTGACCTGGAGATCGCCCAAAAGGCCAAGTTGAAACCCATTCGTGAAATCGCGAACGAATTGGGCGTCCAGGAAAGCGAACTCGAACTCTACGGCAACTATAAGGCGAAGGTCGACCTCGCGATCCTCGGCCGACTCGCCAAGAGGAAGCGCGGAAAATACATCGATGTGACCGCCATCACGCCGACGCCCCTGGGCGAGGGCAAGACCGTCACCACGATCGGCCTCTCGCAGGGCCTCGCGCACATTGGCAAGAACGTCTGCACCTGCATCCGCCAGCCGAGCCTCGGCCCCGTCTTCGGCATCAAGGGCGGGGCGGCGGGCGGCGGGTTCAGCCAGGTCGTACCGATGGAGGACTTCAATCTGCATCTCACGGGCGACATCCACGCGGTCGGGCTGGCGAACAACCTGGCGTGCGCGTTCGTCGACAATCACATTTATCACGGAAACCCCCTGAACATCGACCCGTATGCGCCGTCGCTCCGGCGCGTGCTCGACATCAGCGACCGCTGGGCCCTCGACGACGTGATCACCGGTCTGGGGTCGGGCATCGTCCGCCGGACCGGTTTCGACATCGCCGTCGCGAGCGAGGTGATGGCCATCCTCGGCCTGACGACCGGCCTCGAGGACATCCGCGAACGCCTGGGCCGAATGATCGCCGCCTACACGCGCGACGGAAAGCCCGTCACGTGCGAAGACCTCAAGGTCGCCGGCGCCATGGCCGTCCTCATGAAGGACGCCATCAAGCCCAACCTCATGCAGACGCTCGAACACACGCCGTGCTTCGTCCATGCCGGGCCGTTTGCGAACATCGCGCACGGCAATTCGTCGATTATCGCGGACATGATCGCGACGCGCCTGGCGGATTACACGGTCACCGAGTCGGGCTTCGGCGCGGACATCGGCATGGAAAAGTTCATGAACATCAAGTGCCGCGCCAGCGGCCTCGTGCCCGACTGCGTCGTCCTGGTGGCGACGGTGCGGGCGCTGAAGATGCACAGCGGGAAGTTCCGCGTGGTGGCGGGCAA
>JAPLMM010000241.1 GCA_026387035.1 Planctomycetota bacterium | reverse complement strand
GCCCGTTTCCAGGGCCCAGCGGTACCAATCAATGGTTCGGCGCAAACCCTCTTCGAACGCAACCTCGGGTTCGTATCCGAGGAGCGCCCGCGCCGCGGAGATGTCGGCGAGGGAACGTTTCACGTCGCCCGGCCTGGGCGCGTCGTAGATGGGCTCGAGGTCCGTGCCGAGGACGCGGTTGAAGGCGGCGGCCATGGTCCGCAGGTCGGTGGCGCAGCCGGTGCCGATGTTGACGACCTCGCCGTGGACCGCGGGGGCATCGGCCGCCAGAAGATTGGCCTTGACGACGTCGCCGACGAACACGAAATCGCGCGATTGGCGTATTGGTTCGACGGGTCTTGCCGCGGACCGAAAACGTTGAAGTACCGCAGGCTGATCGTCTCCAGGCCGAACGCGCGCCAGAACATGGCCAGGTACAGTTCGCCTGCGACCTTGTCCGCCGCGTACGGGCTGGCGGGCTCGGACGGCATCGTTTCGACCTTCGGCACGGCCTCGCTCGTGCCGTAGGCGGCGGCGCTGGCGGCATAGACGAACCGGCGAACGCCCGCGTCCCTCGCGGCGGCCAGCAGGTTGAACGTCCCGAGGGCGTTGACGGCGAAACTCGTCCGGGGATCCTCGATGCTGCGGGGGACGCTCGCAATGGCGGCCTCGTGGAAAACGACCTCCGCGCCCTTGCACGCGCGGCGACAGGCATCCGGGTCGCGCACGTCGCCCTCCACAAGGTCGATGTCCCGCCGGATCTCCTCGAGGTTCTCGCGCAGGCCGGATGAAAAGTCGTCGAGCACGCGGACGCCCTCGCCGCGCGCCACCAGGGCCCGTACCAGGTTCGATCCGATGAACCCGGCCCCTCCGGTCACGAGGTATAGGCCCGCCATGCGTGCCTCCTTCCTGGCGATTTACCGGCGGTAGTCTAGCAGGGGCAGGCCGGGCGTCCAAGCCGATTTATGCCGAGGCCAGGCGCCTCTTACTGCGCGGAGAAACGGGGCGCTTGCTCACGCAGCCCGATGGCGCCGCAGGAGAACGAGCAGCCCGCCCGCGGCAAGGATCGAGAGCGTCGCGGGCTCAGGGGTGAGATAGTAGAAAGCCGTCGAGCCAAAGAGCACGTCGCCGCCATTTCCGTAGTTCTCGATGCGTACATTAATGCTGTCAGAGAAGGGGACGTAGTCGCCGATGAGCCAGCGATACTGGTCGGTTCTGAGGTAACTGGTGGCGGGATTGGCGAGGTCAATGTCGTGCATGTTCAGGAGGCCGTAATAAGGTCCGGTGCCGCTGGTGGGGTTGGCGACGTCGCCGTCGTTGTCATCGCCGCCGGCGCCGTCGGTCGCCAGCACGTGGTTATAGTAATAACCGCCGTTGTAGGCATCCTCGAGGCCCGTTCCGAAGAGGGTGGCCCCGTCGACGGTGATGATGTCGTCGCCTTCGAGGATGTTGCGACTCGTCCCGTCTTTTCTGACAAACAAGAGATTGCCGACGTAGTGGCCTTCGCCGGTCAGGGCGAGGATTTGGTGATGCGTCTGGCCGGCGGTTGTCGTTTCCTCGTTGAAGACGGCATGCAGATAAGATGCATCGGCGGGTACGGCGCCGGCTTCGTACTCGACGGCGGCGGAGGTGATGCCGATGACCGAGCCGGTCGTGTTGTACAGTTCGACGATGGCGCCTTGGCGGTAAGGCATGGGCCAATAGCTGTAGAACCCGTCGGGCCCGTCGGTGCCGAGCGGAAGGGACTTGTACGGGACGCGGTCGTGCCCCGCGCCGAAGAAATGGGCCACGGGAACGTCGATGGCGTTCTGCGGGCTGGCGTCGTAGCGGACGCGGAGCCGCAGACCGTCGAGTTGGGCGTCGGTCGCGCCGGCCATTTTGAGATTGAGCCTGCGGATCTGGCCGCTGCCGCTCAACGTGCCCAGCGCCTGGGCGCCTCCTGCCGGGATGCTGACGCTGCTCGTCGTCATTGTCACGGCCCCGGCGCTCGTACCGGCGGGGTTGGAGCCGACGTTGTTGATCAGGTTGACGACGCTATCGCGCGCGGTCTGCTGGTCTCCCGTGAGCGACCCGTTGTAAGGGGTCACGGCGTCGGCAGCGGGCAGGAGGTGGTAACTGTACTGGTAGTAGTGGTGGTGGGCAGCCCAGCCTCCAACGGCGGAGGAGTAGTTGTTGGATTCGATGATCAGGGAGTTCTGGAAAGCGATGGGCTCGTAACTGACCTGTCCGCCGACGAGCGTTTTCACCAGGGGGCTTTGGACGTAGCCGTACCCTCCGCTGAGAAACGTGTCGCTGTCGGTGTTGATCTGGAGCGTGCCGTCCACGGTCATCTTAACGGTGAAGCCCTCGTCTGCCGCCGCACGGGGCATCCAGAAGCGGGTGATGATCCCTGGTCCCGAGAGGGTTGTGATGACGGTGTCGGTGTCAACGCTTTGAAGGCCGGCGGGCGATTCGTACTGGTTGTAATCTTTATTGTCGCCCGCGCGGTCGTAACTGCTTGCCATGCCGGCCACGACGCCGGTCTTCAGGCGGGGGAGATCATCCCAGTCGCAGAGCGCCTCGTAGTCATTTAGCGCGGTGCCGCTGACGGATGTCGCGAAGATGACAACAAGAATGCCGGAGAGGCACAAAACGCGCTTGGCTGACATGGCTGCAATACCCCTCTCTTTTTTCCGACCCTTACCGGCACGGCTGGGGCGTTTCCGACTGGAAGTATAGCCGGAAAAAGGGTTTTTGGCAAACGGATACCCCAAGCCGGGCGTGGTCGGAGCAATTTCCGAGACGCCTCCCGGTGATGTCTGTCCGTCTGGGGCGGGCGTTTTCCGCCTGACAGGGGCACTGGCCGAACGTCCCTTTCGGTACATCGGCCCCGCCGAGATTGCCGATAGATACGGGAACGGGCCTCGGGCTTGACATTTGGCCCCTGAGCGGCCATAAGAGGCTTGGCGGACCTCCGATCGCGTGCCTCTCCGGCAAGGAGAACCATTGAAAGCCTTGGTGAACCTGGTGCGGCTCTCGCGGCCGAGCCACTGGCTGAAGAACGGGTTTGTGTTTGCGGCCTTGGTCTTCGCGCGCAAGATGACCGACGCCGCGGCGGTCGTAAAGGTTATCGAGGCCTTCGCCGCCTTTTGCCTCGCTTCCAGTGCCATTTATGCGTTGAACGACGTCGTGGACCGTCGGGAGGACGCGCAGCACCCATCGAAGCGGAACCGGCCGGTGGCCTCGGGGGCGGTGGGTGCGGGCTTGGCCGTCGGCTTGAGCGTCGTTCTGGCCGCGGCCGGGGTCGGGTTGGCGCTGGTCGTCGGCCGGGCCTTTGCGGCAACGGTTGTCGCGTACCTCGTGCTGATGCTGGCGTACGTGGCGGGGCTGAAGCGAGTGGCGATCCTGGACGTGCTCGTGATCGCATCGGGGTTCGTGATCCGGGCCTACGCGGGAGGTGTCGCGATCAACGTGGAAGTCAGTTACTGGCTCCTCTTGTGCACCCTGACGCTGAGCCTGTTCCTGGGTTTCGCGAAGCGCGAGAGCGAGCGTGTGGCGTTGGGCGAGGACGCCTCGGCGAGTCGGCCGCTCGCGTGGGGCGTTTACAGCCGGGAGACGCTGGCCCACATGATGACCGTGTCGGCGGGACTGGCCATCGTGACGTACATGCTTTACACCGTGAGCGAACGGACGATCCGGGAAGTGGCGCACCACGAGTGGATGTTCATCACGGTCCTGCCCGTCATCTACGCGGTATTCCGGTTCTATCACATGGCGATCACGGGCCGGGCGGGCGACCCGGTGGACATGGTGCGCCGGGACCCCGCGTTCGTCATTGCCCTGGTCGTGTGGCTGGCCATGGTGGCCGGGCTTCTCTTTGCCGTCTAGGAAGGACGCACGTCGTGACGACTGGCCGCCCCTGCTCCGACCCCTCGACCACGCTCGGGGTCGCCCTGAGTGGGTCGAAGGGCGACGCGCTGCGCGGCGAGACGTTGCGCCTCGGCCCCGGCCGGCTGTGGTTGGCGGCGTTCGGAGCGGCGCTGGTGCTTTATGTTCTGACGCTCGCGCCGGATCTGGTGTGGCAGGACGGGGGGGAGTATCAGTGGACGAGCGCGAGGCTCTCGTGGCCGCCGGCCATCGCGAGCGTTTGGTGCCGGCCCGGCGAGGCTGTCCGCGTCCACCCGTGGTTTCTCGTGACGGCCAGGGCGCTGGGTCTCGTGCCGTTCTGGAACTACGCCTATGCGGCCAACCTGTGTTCGGCCGTGGCGATGGCCTTGGCCGCCGCCAACATCGTTCTCGTGGTTCGACTCGTAACGGGGCGGACGGCGCCGGCGGTCCTTGCGGGTCTCTCGTTCGCGCTCGGGCACACGATCTGGACGTTCGCCGTCATGTCCGAGGTGTTGGGATGGACGGCCGCGTTTCTGTCGGCCGAGTGCCTGCTGGCGTGGCTTTGGATCGATCGGCGCCAGGCGCGGTGGCTGCTGCTGCTTTTCCTGGTGAACGGGGCGGCGATCAGCAATCACATGATGGCGGTCTTCAGCCTGGCGGTCTTCGGGACCTGGATGGTGGTTGAGTGTGTCCGCCGGCGTGCCCCGTGGTGGGTTCTTCCGGCGGCCGTGGGGTGCTGGCTGGCCGGTGGGGCGCTGTACTGGATTGTGGGCGAACTGGAATACGTGCGGACAGGGAACTTGCTTGAGACCGTCCGTTCCATGACGGGCGGCTATCATGGCGGTTTGGTGGCGAACATGGATGATTTGCCCCGGCTCCTGGGACGAAGCGTCCTGTACGTCGGCCTGAACTATCCGACGCCGCTCGTCGCCGCGATTGCCTTCGGCGCCGTCGCACTGGTGCGGCGACGCAACGCCTTCGGGGTGCTCGTCCTTGTGCTGGCGGCGGTCTACTTCCTGTGGGCCGCTCGATACAAAGTGCCGGACCAGTACTCCTTTTTCGTTCCGTTCTACGTGTGCGGGAGCCTGCTCATCGGCGTCGGCGCGGCGGCGCTCATCGCATGGCGGCGGTGGATGGCCTGGTTGCTCGTCGCGCTGGCGATCGCGCCGGTGGGGGTTTACGCGGCGCTTCCGTCGGCCGCGCAGTCGGCGGGATTCGTCTTCTTCGAGCGCGAACTGCCGCACCGCGACCCGTACACCTATTTTCTGCGGCCGTGGAAATGCGGGGACCGGAGTGCACGGCAATTTGCGGAGGAGGTACTGGCCGCACTGCCCGAGAATGCGATCCTTCTGCCGGACACGACTGCCAGCATGCCGCTCAAGTGTCTTCAGGACATCGAAGGCCGCCGGCCGGACGTTCGGATCATCGATCCGTACGATGCGAAGTTCGAGGCGTCGGTCGGCCCGTACTGGCAGAGCAAGGCGGACCTGTTGCCCGGCGCCCGCTCGGAGGGCAGGCGCGTGTTTGTCGTTTCCGAGGAGGCGGGTTATGTCCCGTCGTGGGTCCTGACGTACGACCGCCTGGAGCGGTTCGGACCGATCTTCGAGGTGAAGCCGCTCCGGCCGGCAGGGGAGGGCCCATGAGTCCGACCGGGCAGGCGGTCAAGCGGGCGATGGACCTGGTTCTGGCGGGGACGGCGCTGGCGGGCGGCTGGCCGTTTCTGGCCGCCCTGGCGATTTTGATCCGGATCGACAGCCCCGGGCCGGTGCTCTTCCGCCAGGAACGGGCCGGCCGCGGCATGAGGCCGTTCATGGTGTACAAGTTCCGCACGATGCGCGCCGACGCCGACCCGTACGACGTGAGCCCGATGGGGCGGGAGGATGCGCGTCTGACGCGGCTCGGGCGCTGGCTGCGCGAGATGACGCTGGACGAGTTGCCGCAATTCTGGAACGTCCTGAAGGGGGACATGAGCATCGTGGGTCCGCGGCCGCTGTACATGAGCCAGGCGCGCCAGTTCAACGAGCGTCAACGTCGGCGGCTGGAGGTCAGACCCGGCCTGACGGGATTGGCGCAGGTCATGGGCCGCGGCGAGATTCCCCACGAGGACAAACTCGAAATTGACGTTCAGTACGTGGAACGATGGAGCCTGATGCTGGACCTGACGATAATCCTGCGTTCGGTGCGGCTGTTGCTGCCGAACGAGCGGGTGTACCAGAAATGGACCTGAGAGGGGCTGTGTAGTTGACACCGGGCGTCGGGCGAGTATGCTAGTACTACAACGCCACTTGACCATTTGCGCGGTGGGTTCGCCGCGGGGCTTGCCTCGCGCTGCGAACAGCCAGCGCCCCGCAAGCGGGGCGGCGAACCCGCTGTGCAAAGTGGCGTTGTAGTACTAGGGAGAGTCTCCCGGCCCCGGGGCGGGGCCATGCGAGAGGGGGTGCATGTGGGCCGTTCCCTGAACATCCTGTTTTCGTGCGTGGGCCGGCGGGTCAGCCTGCTGGAGGGGTTCCGGCGGGCGATGGCGGATTTGGGGGTTCGCGGCCACGTCTACGGGGCGGACTGGACGCCGCTGGCGCCGGCGTTTCACCGGGCGGACGAGGGCTTTCTGGTTTCGGGGGTGAACTCCCCCGCCTACGTGGACGACCTGGTGGACGTCTGCCGCCGGAAAAAGATCGGTCTCGTCATTCCGCTCATTGATTGGGAACTCCAGGTGCTGGCCGAGGCGCGCGACCGTTTTCAAGAAGCCGGCGCGCGGATGCTCGTCTCGTCCCCCGGCGTGGTGGAAATTTGCCGGGACAAACGCAAGACGTGTGAGTTTCTCGTGAAGTCCGAGCTGGACGCGCCCCGGGTTTTCTCCTACGAGGAAGCGGCCGACGGACCTTTCCCGCTGTTCGTGAAACCGCGCTTCGGGTCGAGCACGCGGCACGTGCGTTTCGTACACAACCGGCAGGCGCTGAAGCGATTCGGGCAGCACACGTCCCGGTTCATCATCCAGGAATGTGTGCGGGGGACGGAGTTCACGGTCGACGTGTACGCGGGGCTCGACGGCGTTCCGCGCGTCGCTGTGCCGCGCGAACGGCTTCAAGTCCGCGCCGGCGAGGTGGCCAAAGGCCGGACCGTCCGCCACGCCGAAATCATCCGCAAGAGCATGCAGGCCGTCGAGGCGCTGGCCGAGTGCGTCGGCGTCATTACGATTCAGTGTTTTCTGACGGCCGAAGGCGCCATCAAGTTCTTCGACCTCAATCCGCGTTTCGGCGGCGGGGTACCTCTGTCCATCGAAGCCGGGGCGGACTTCCCCCGATGGATCATCCAGGAGCATTTGGGAGAGCGGCCCGAGATTGACCCGGAAGGCTGGCAAGCGGGCCTGGTGATGTTGCGCTACGACGCGGAAGTATTCTGCAAGGCGAAAGACGTGGGTATGGCGGAATAAGCGTGCCGACCGCTTTAAGAAGCCCGCGACGCGCGGGGCCCTGAAGAAGTGAAAGGAGAGACCCATGTTTCCGCCCGGATCTCCGGCTTGGACGGAGGTGCTCGGGGAGTTGTGGATTCCGGGGATCTGGGTGTTCGTATCGGCCCTGATTCTGAGTCTCCTGGGCACGCCGCTGTTCCGTTGGATTGCCCTGAGGAAGGGAATCTCGGACCAACCGGACCAGGCGGTCAAGATCCATGACAAGCCGATCCCGTACCTCGGCGGATGCGCTATCTGGCTGGCGTGGACCGTGCCGCTCGTCGTGTGCTATTTGTGGAATTATCCCGCCCATGGCCAAGCGACGCTTGCCGTCGTCGCCGGCGGCGCCGTGGCTTTCCTGACGGGCCTCCTGGACGACCTGCTGGACATCCGGCCGGGATTGAAACTGCTCGGCCAAGCGGCGGCCGGAGCCATCCTGCTGGCCGGCGGGGTTTACTGGTTTGCCTTTCCGCAGATCTCGGAAATTCCCCTCTTGGACTTCGCGAAGGACTCCTGGTTCGTGTGGGTTTTCTGTATCGGCATGCATTTCTTCGTCGTCATCGGCGCGACGAACGCGACGAATCTCCTGGACGGGCTCGACGGTCTCTGCTCGGGTGTGTCGGCGATTGTGTCCATCGGTTTTCTCCTGCTGGCGACGTCGCTGACGGCATGGGCGAACCCCCAGTGGTCCGTGAGGGCGGTCGACTATGAGTACACGCGGCTCATCATGATGGTGGCCTTTGCCCTGGCGGGCGCGACCGTAGGATTCCTGCCGCACAACCTCAACCCGGCCCGGATCTTCATGGGCGATGCGGGCAGCGTCTTCATCGGCTACGTGATTGCCGCCATGATGATCATGTTTGCCAGCCAATTCGGAATGGTCAAGTGGTTCGTCGGCGCCCTGTTCATCTTCGGCCTGCCGATTCTGGATACGGGCATGGCCTTGTTGAGGCGGATCGTGAACCGCCGGCCCATCATGATGCCGGACCGCAGTCATCTGTATAACCAGTTGATCGACCGGCTCGGCCTGTCGGTGCTTTCGACGGTCGGCTTGTTCTATGTGCTGAGCGTGGCGCTCGCGGTCGCCGGGATGCTCATCCTGTACATGCGGGGCCGCTACGCGATGGTCCTTTACGTGGGCATCGCGCTGGTCTGCCTCGTGGTCGTCTGGCGGCTCGGGTTCTTGCGCATGACGCCGGAGGAAAAGGCTGC
>JAPLMM010000240.1 GCA_026387035.1 Planctomycetota bacterium | reverse complement strand
TTGGTGCTGCGGCAGCGGTCGCTGGCGCTCATCGCCTGGCAGTACATCTCGGTGATGCGTTTCGTGCAGCCCATGACGCTCGTCGGATTGACCGCCTTGTCCGTCGAGATGAAGACGACGGCCTCGGCGCCGTACTCGCACGCCAGGTCCACGACGTTCCGCGTGCCGAAGATGTTGTTCTTGATCGCTTCACCCGGGTTCAGTTCCATCATCGGGACGTGCTTGTGCGCGGCCGCGTGGAATACCACGTTCGGCCGGTACCGGCGGAACACGTCCTCGATCCGCCGGCGGTCGCACACGTCCGCCACCACCGGCTCCAGCGCCAGCCGCGCGTGGGCCCGCCTTAATTCCCGATCAATGTGAAACAGATTGTTCTCCGCCTGGTCCAGAATGATAAGTTTCTTCGGCTGGAACGGTACGATCTGTCGGCACAGTTCCGAACCGATCGAGCCCCCGCCGCCCGTCACCAGGACGACTTTCCCCGTCAGGAAGTGCCCGATGTCCTCGATGTCGAGGCTGACGGGCTCGCGGCCGAGGACGTCGTTGATGTCCACCTCGCGCAGTCGCGCCACGTCCGCCCGCCCGCTGATGAGGTCGGCGATGCCCGGCACGATGCGGAACACCAGTTTCTGGCCCTTGGAGACCTCGATGATCCGCCGCAGTTCCGACCGCGTCGGCTCCGGAATCGCGATGATCAGTTCCTCGGCCTTCTGGCGCTCCGCTATTTCCGCCAGTTGGTCGATGCCTCCCAGCACCGGCACGCCGTGGATCCGGCTTCCGCGCTTCCTCGGATCCTCGTCCACGAACCCCACGACGTGGTACCGCTCGACCGGCAGGCGATACAGTTCCCTCAGGACGCCCTCGCCCGCGTCGCCCGCGCCGATGATCAGCGCCCGCACCAGGCCCGCCGGACTCACCGGCCGCGAACCCTCCCGCACGATCCGCACCATGAACCTGATGCCGCCCACCAGCGCAATCGTCGCCGCCCAGTCGATGATCAGAATCGTGTCGCGCACCGGCAGGTCCAGCGCCAGCACGTTTGCCCCGTGAAGCACACGCACCACGTACACGCTCACCAGGATAATAGCCGTTGAGATATGGCTAGCCTTGAACGTCTCCACAAGGTCCTGAACGCTCACGTACTGCCACCACCCCGCGTACAGACGGAAGTAGCCGAACACCACCAACTTCACCACGAGCACGAAGATCAGGAGTTCGTAGAACGCGCCCCATACCGACGCGGGAACGCCGACGTCGTTCGGCAACACCGGCTCCAGGTCCGGAATCGCCGCCGCCGCCGGAGGAATCCGAAACTCGTACCGCAACGCATACGCCAGCCAGAACGAAACCGCAAACAGCAGCAGGTGCGCCCCCGCCACGTACAGGTGGCGCAGCACCGGCGCGTACGGGTTCGGTACCTTGATATCTCGGGTTTTTTCTGCCATCGTCGCCACAGAGATAATGCCGGTCTCAGAACCCACGCAGGCGGGCAGCACGCCATGGGGTGTTCGGCCCCTCACGCGTGCCGCTCAAATCCTCGCCCCAGCGGCCGCCCCCTCGGGGCCATTGGCAGGAAACGGGGCCTCAACCTGTTCATCGGCTGCGCCGGCCCTCGCCGTTTAGACGAAGAATTCTTCCCCCTGATAGTACAGATCCCGGCCCCTTACCGTCAATGCGCGACCCCGCTAATCCGCCAGCCGCAGACCCAGCCGCCGCGCGTGGGCCCGTGCCTCGGAAACGTCGTCCAGGGCCGACCGCCTCGCCAATTCGGAAAATTTTGACCGCCCTTCCGGCCCCGCCACCCTGGCAGGGCGAGCCCCTGGCTGGGCTACGCCCGCCGTGGCCCGCTGCCGCGGCTCGACCACGAGCCCCGCCGGCCTGTACTGATCCATCACGTTGACGAACGTCCGCGGCGAAAATGACGCGAGAAAGTCCAGAATCTCCCGGCTCTCCTCCGCGCCCCCCGGCATCACGAGGTGCCGCACCACGAGGCCCCGCCTCGCCACCCCATCCTCCACCACGAGGTCCCCCACCTGGCGGTGCATCTCGCGAATCGCCTCCCGCGCCCGCTCCGGATAATCCGCCGCCGCCAAATACCGCTCCGCGCTCTCGGGCCGGATGAACTTGAAGTCCGGCATGTAGATCTCGACCAGCCCCTCCAGCAGCCGCAGCACCTCGACCGACTCGTAGCCGCCCGAGTTCCACACGATCGGCACGCGCAAGCCGCGCCCGCGCGCTTCGACGATCGCCGCGGCAAGCGCCGGCGACACGTGCGTCGGCGTCACGAAATTGATGTTCTCGCACCCGTGCCCCTCGAGCGCCAGCATCAACTGCACAAGGGCTGCCGTATCCATCGGCTGACCAACGATGAAGTGGCTGATGTCGTAGTTCTGGCAGAACACGCACCGCAGGTTGCAGCCCGCCAGGAAGATTGTCCCGCTTCCGCCGCGGCCGACGAGGCACGCCTCTTCGCCGAAGTGAGGCTCCGCGCTCGCGACGACCGCCCCCGCCGGCGCCCCGCACGTGCCCCGCTCCCCCGCCGACCGGTCCACGCCGCACTTCCGCGGACACACCCGGCAGGGAACCTGCAATCGCTCCAGCCCCCTCAGGTTGTCAACCCGCTGTCTTTGGGGTGCCACTGCGAGCCCTCTTCTCAAAACGGTGAATGTCGAACCGAAGAACAAGGAACGGTGAAGGGCGAAGGAAACAAGGACGCCACGTCCCCATGGCTCACACCTTGCGACCCCCACGGGCCGTGTTCACGCTCGCCACAAAGATCGAAACCAATTCGTCACATTCTGCGACGATCGCTTCCATTTTCTCCGGGCCACCCATCAGGCGCCGCCTCTGAATCAGTTTCAGCCACGCCAGCGTCTCGCGGAGTTCTTTCAGGCAAACCTTCATCTTGTGCACGAAATCGTCAGCGCGACTCCGCCCCTTGCGCCTTTTCCTTCGACATTCGCCGTTCCCTGTTCTGCGGTTCTCCGGTTCGTCGTTTCAAGACGCCGCCTCACAGCCGGAACCGCCCGTCCGCCTGGATCACCCGCCCATCCGCCTCGATCCTCCCCCCGCGCCTCAGGTCCGAGATCATGTCCCAATGCAGCGCCGACTTATTGCGCCCGCCCGTTTCGGCATACGACCTGCCGAGCGCCAGGTGCACCGTCCCCCCGATCTTCTCGTCAAACAGGATGTTCTTGATGAATCGCTGGATGCCGAAGTTCGTCCCGATCCCGAGTTCGCCGACCCGGCTCGCCCCGGCATCGAGGGCGATCATTTGCCGCAGAAACTTCTCATTCTTCCCCGCCGTCGCCTTCACCACCCGCCCCTTCTCGAACTCGAGGTGCACGTCCTCGACTTCTTTCCCCCGGTAGCAGACCGGGTACGAGAAACGGATGCGGCCTTCGGCACTTTGTTCGACGGGCCCCGTGAATATCTCGCCGTCCGGCATGTTGTGCGACCCGTAGGAACTGATGAACGTCCGCCCCTTGCGCCTTTTCCTTCGACATTCGCCGTTCCCTGTTCTGCGGTTCTCCGGTTCGTCGTTTCAAGACGCCGCCTCACAGCCGGAACCGCCC
>JAPLMM010000239.1 GCA_026387035.1 Planctomycetota bacterium | reverse complement strand
GGTTCGCCGGACGGAGCCGTCCTATACGATCCTCACCATCGAGCATTTTGCCCAGACCGTGGGCCCGGACGCCACCCTTTTCCTCGTCCTCGGCGAGGATAACTTGCCGCTCCTCCACACCTGGCACCGCATCGCGGATATTGTCGCCTTGGCGACCCTGGCTATTCTACCGCGACCCGGCCCGAAAGCGTACCACCTCGGTCCCCTCTGCGAGGCCATAGGCGAAGAAACGGTCCGGCGAATCCTCGCCAGCCGCGTTCCCGCCCCCCTTTTGGACATCAGCGGTACGGACATCCGACAAAAGGTCCGCGATGGCCAGCCCATTGCGGGGCTAGTCCCGGCGACCGTCGCCGACTATATCGCACGCCACGGCTTGTACCGCGCCTAGCATCCCTCGACCCCTCTGCCCGGCGGCGACTCAAGCCGAGAGCCGCCCGCGTCTTGGTCCAATTACCATTCGTTTACGGGGGTGGGGAACTCGTCGGACCAGATTGCACTTCAACCAGCCTGCCATCACGGCGGCGCTTCGCCGACCGGCTGCGTTTTACCACGCCATCGGCCAAGGTCTTCCGCAACTGCCTCATTATCTTGAAGCCCGATCTGGGTGAGACCATCGCCGATACCAAGAGCGGCTGGCACTTCCTCGTCTTCCTGATGGTCTTGGTCAAGGCCTACGCCGGGGGAAAGGTCCGACTGGTCTGCGACAAAGGCCGCTTCCACCACACGCATGCTGTACGGCAATGGCTGGAAGCCCACGCGGGCCAACTGACGATCTACTGGCTGCCGCCATACTGTCCGAGTCCCGGCGCGCCGGGATCGAGCGCCTGTGGAGCCATCTGAGACGGACTGTCCTGGCCAACATCCTGTTCGCAACCCTCAACGACTTGGTGCAGGCGTTCCGCTGCGGCGTTGCTTGCGTCAACTGCCACCGCAACAGGATGGGGTTTATGTTCGATCCTGACGACGTTCAGAAAAAAACTGCATGACTTTTTCTGCGGTTCTACTTGGCGAGTGTTCCGTTCCGGCGTCTCCAAGAGAGGCCAGAATTGAATTTGCTGCTCCGATCATCTTTGACTCTGGTCTTTCTGCCAGGTGTTCGCCCCTCTATCATAAACAAGAACAAGGACCAACCACGAACACATCGCAGGAGCGTCGACTGCGGCGAGCCCAGCAGTTGAAAGCCTCTCCCTTCCATTGCGGTTCCCGTTCCTTGCCGTTGTCGTCTCTGGCCATTGTCGCCTGCTGGCGGTGTCCCAGAACCCGCTTGGACCGTAGCAGGCTTTGAATTGGTAGCCGTACTCAAGGAGAATTTCTCTGCCGCGGCGGATACCCCCCCCGTTCATCGCTTACGCCAGACGTTCCACGTGGAACACCGCGGTCCTTCTTATTCGAGGATGCCGAGGATGCGGTCAAGGTCGGCGTGATTGTAGAACTCGATGACAATTCGGCCTGAACCTGGCTTGGGCCCCTCTTCGACGCTCACTTTGGTTCCAAGGGCTTCCCGGAGCCTCGCCTCTACGTCACGGACGCCAGCCGATTTCTCTGTCCTCTTCTTCCCCCGATGAGACGTCACCACGGCACTGACCAGCCGCTCGACCTGGCGAACCGATAGGCCTTCCCGCACGACCCTCTCCGCCACCACCACTTGCCGCTTGCGGTCCTCGATGGCCAGCAGTGCCCGTGCATGGCCCATCGCCACCATCCCACCCCGGACCAGCGCCTGCACCTCGTCCGGCAGTTCCAGGAGGCGGATCATGTTGGCGATCGTGCTGCGGTCCAGGCCGAGCCGGCTGGCGGCGTGTTCCTGCGTCTGGTGCGTGCTCGCAAGGTATGTCCGAAAGCTTTCCGCCTTCTCGATCGGGTCCAGGTCCTCGCGCTGGAGGTTTTCGATGAGGGCGAATTCGAGCATCCGCTCGTCAGGAACCTCCCGTACCACGGCCGGGATTTCCGCCAGTCCTAGTTCCTTGGCCGCCCTCAGCCGGCGCTCCCCCGCAACCACCTGGTACCGGGACCCCGACGGCCTGACCATGATTGGCTGGAGGATCCCATGCTCGCGAATTGACGCTTTCAAGCCTGCCAGTTGCTCGGCGTCCATGCCCTGGCGGGGCTGAAACGGGTTCCCGTCAACCAAACCCACCGGTACGGACGCTGTCGGGCCTCCGCCAAGAACCTCGTCGGTCGTCTCGGCTCGACCGCCGCGCGACAGTCCCTGAAGCAGCCCATCGAGCCCGCGTCCTAAACGCTTCGTTGCCATCGTCTGCGCCCCTATCCTGCCAGACCCCGGTCCATGATTTCCGCAGCCAGAGAGACGTAAGCCCTCGCCCCTCGACTGCGGGGGGCGTATTCGATCACCGAGAGGCAGTGGCTGGGCGCTTCGGCCACGGCCGTGTCCCTCGGGATAACCGTCTCGAGAACAGGCTCTTCAAGTTTTCCACGGACCTCCGCCTCGACCTCGCGGGTGAGGTCTGCGTCCGCGTCATACATCGTCAGGAGGACCCCGCCGATGCGAAGGGAGGGGTTCCCCTGGCTGGCTTGCCGCACGGCCCCGACAAGTTGGACGAGCCCCTCGAGGGGATAGTATTCGCACTGGATCGGGATCAGGACCGTTGCTGATGCCGCCAAGGCATTCTGGGTGAGCGGCCCTAGGGACGGGGGACAATCGATAAGCACGACATCGAAACGTCCCGCTTGAAGGCGTTGCAGATTGTCCCGAAGCCGCGTGTTTCCGAGGCTCCGCTGGGTGGCCCAGTGCTCAAGGTCTCTTCCCGCAGGGATGCAGGAGACACCCTGCCAAGGCGTTCGGACAATGCCCCCATCGGCAGGAATCGTGAAGGCAGCGCTGGTATCTACGGCTTCGGCGCCCATGCCGCTGGTGGCATTCGCCTGGGGGTCCACGTCGACGACGAGGACTCTGCATCCCGCCAGGCCGAAGGCGTGGGCAAGTGTGGTGGCGGTAGTCGTCTTGCCGACGCCGCCTTTCTGATTTGCCACTGCAAGGATGCTGGGCACGGCCTTTTCCCTCAGGGTTGCATTGTAAGCGGTAACGGGCTAGAGGCAACAGAAAACTCTTTGCGGGTCGCCGGCGCGGCGGTTATAATTCAGCGGGCGGGTGTTCCACGTGGAACACGTCCCGTCACGGCGGCCGTCGCATGAAGACTCGCACACACGTCTATTATGGCGGGCAGGTGCAGGGCGTGGGTTTTCGGTACACGGTGGTGCGTCTTGCGCGTGGCCAGGCGGTGACGGGGTTTGTGCGGAATCTCCGGGATGGCCGCGTGGAGTTGGTCGTCGAAGGCGAGCAAGCCGACGTGGGGCGGCTTCTGGATGGGGTTGATCGGATCATGGCCGCTCACATTCATAGCCGTTCGGTAGCCGAGGAGGAACCGACGGGCGAGTTTTCCGGGTTCGACGTGGCATTCGGGGGGCTTTCGGGCGGGTCGCGATGCGGCTAACGGGTATCGTTCTGAACACGTTTCGGGAGACGGTGCGGCGGCCGTTTTACTTCGTTCTAGTGTCGACGGCGGTCGCGTCGCTGGTGATTACGCTGCGGCTGCCCCTCTTTACATTCGGAAGTGATACGGATATGTATAAAGATCTTGGCCTGTCGTTTATTCTCGTGTTCGTGCTGCTGATG